>CAZVKW010000327.1:0-1509 GCA_964627945.1 uncultured Lentimicrobiaceae bacterium | reverse complement strand
CCGGAGCGACCAATTTGCTCAATGAAATGCAGATTGAAAAAGATCGTCCGTAAACGATTTTTGGATTAGTTATTAAGCCACAGATTCACAGATTAGAGTGAATCTGTGGCTTTTTTTGTTCTTAAAACTTTCCCTGATCACAGTCATAAAGCAAAAATTGATAATTTTATTAAGTATTTCCTGTTGTTGGAAACCTCAATAATATTTTTATATAAATATCTGATAATGAATCGAATCATTTCTATTTCCATCCTTTTTACCTCGATGCTTGTCCTCGTTTTTTCGAAACAGGCATATAACCAGATAACATTCAGAAAAGGATATTTTATTGATAAACAGGGAATTAAAACCGAATGTCTGATTAAAGATGTCGATAAAAACTCGGTTGCAAATCAGATTGAATACAAGATGGATGAAAGTAGTAAAGCCTATGAGCTCAGAACTGAAACCATCAGTGAAATCGGAATTGACGGGCTTTCGAAGTTTGTGAAAGCAAAGGTTCTGATCGATCGGTCATCAGCCGATATGAATAATCTTTCAAAAAGCAAAGAGCCATTTTGGTCGGAAGAGGAGCTGTTTCTGAAGGTTCTTCTGGAAGGGAAGGCTTCATTGTATTTCTATACCGATGCCGGAAATCAACTCTTTTTCTTTTCTGTGGATAGTTCGGATATCCGGCAGCTTGTGTATAAAAAATACTTAATTGATTCAAGAAATGCGGGAACAAACAATGCTTTTCGAACCCAACTATGGCAATTTGTTCGATGTGATAACACTGAATCACAATATGTTGAACAATTGCAGTATAACCGCCGCGAACTTGAAAAGTATTTTAGAAAATATAATGAATGCATGGGTTCAGCGTCGGTGCAGTTTGTTACAGACCCTGCAAGGGAAACCTTTCATCTGAAACTGGCACCCGGTTTGAACTATTCTACTTTCTTTATCGGAGAATCAGAATTCGAATCCGTCAATCTCGATTTTGGAGGTAAACCCACTTTTCAGTTTGGAGTAGAAGCGGAATATATATTACCTGTAAACAGGAATAAATGGAGCATTCTTGTAGAACCCGGATTTTACACTTTTCATGCTGAAACCCCATCTCAAAATGGTGTTTCTAAGGTGCAATTAAACACCATAGAGTTTCCGGTGGGGTTCCGTTACTATATGTTTCTCAATTCGGATTGCAAATTATTCGTTGATTTCTTGTTTGTTCCTGGAAAGAGTATCCATCTGAACAGTTTCATCAGAGATGAATTTCCATATCTTACAAGGGAGTTTATCATCAGTGAGATGTATAATATTTCAGTGGGTGGAGGGTTTACCTACAAGAAACTAAGCGCTGAATTACGATATTATTCAAAACGCGATTTGCTGATTATGAGAAACGGATACTATTACAGTGAATATGAGCGCGTTGCTTTGGTTTTAGGATACCGGATATTTTAAGTTCGCACTATCCGAAAAGCTGCGAAAACAACTCATGTACCGAGGATACCGGAATAATTTCAA
>CAZVKW010000326.1:0-1513 GCA_964627945.1 uncultured Lentimicrobiaceae bacterium | reverse complement strand
TCACTGCTGTCCGGTTAATACTTGACTCCCTGAAAATAAAGCTGAAGTGATCGAGTTTGTCTTGGTGGATCAGCAGAATGAAATAATTCCAGGATCGTTTTCCTTGATAAAATTGTAGTTTTTAAAACATTTAGAATGCGTTGGGCCGATGTGGCAATTCCATCAATTGATTTATGAATCCACAAAAGGATCGATACGATCAATGCTATCCATATCTGAATGAATACCGCATTACTACTTGTCCCCCAGAATGTCTTTATTTTAAGATGCTGTTTTATCCATTTGAAGAACAATTCGACCTGCCAACGCGCTTTATAGATATCAGCAATATCCTGAGCTGAAAGATCGAAGCTATTGGTGAGAAATACATAATCGCGGTCATATTCGTCGTCGTGGTAACAAACTTTTCGAAGCTCTTCGGGATAATCTTTAATGCCGTTATTACTCGTTAACTTTATAGCAGCATCCAGGCGAATAGGCTTTTTTGACGACCAGGATATTTTTCTTGTGATTTCATGTTGGCAATTGTTTTTCATTCGAGTAACGAAAATTGCATTCAGTAACTCAATATCATGCAATCGTTTATAGTCAACATACCCGCGATCCATGACGTAAATATTTCCAGCATCCTGACAAAGTTCGGACATCTCATTGACTTCATGAATAGCGCCTGTCGTCAAACGAACCTGTTCGGGAAACAAATGGTCTCCATCAAGTTTGAGATGCAATTTTACCGCACCCTTGGTTGTCCTGAATTTAGCCCAGTCAAAACGGTTGAGACAAAGCTCTATTGTGGATGCATCGATAATCTTTAAGGGATTTTTGAATCTGCGTGAATTCTTGCCGGCTATCAGCTTTGCTTTGTCTACCAATGATTCAAATGCTTTTTCGAAAATATGATGATCCCTGGTTTTGAGAGCATCACATAGAGTTGAACGTTTTACCGGTTCAAATCCACAGTGATATAATTTTGCAGAGTTTACTGCCAAAGAACTCTCAATCTCCCTGACACTGAATGCGGCGGTGACCTGCCCGTAGATGAGTGTTTTCATGAGATTATAGGTGCTCATAGTTCTGACGTGGAAGTCGCCTTTATACTCATTAACGGATTTTTCAAAATCGGATCGATCAAGATGACTTAACAAGTTAGCCAAAACTGTGGTATGCTTGCTCATAGCTTGTATTTCCTTCCGGTATCATGTTTTGTGGTAAAAACTTTGTACCATTTGAAGGGTTAAAATACAAGCTATCTTTTTTTCATGCTAGGTTAACCGGACAGCAGTGATGAGTAATAGAAATTTTTTCATAACATTATACCTCTGATGAAATTATAAATTGCATTTACGGATACAGTCTACACACAATTTCAGAAATGCTGCTAATTTTATTAGGAATTACGCAATATTAAATTGTAGGCAAATCGCGGATTGCCATGACTGATCCGCGAAATTGTTCAAATTTGAGTTGATATAGAGGTTTGCTCTTCTCCCTTGTCTTTGTCTCGCCTTCTTTT
>CAZVKW010000325.1:0-1537 GCA_964627945.1 uncultured Lentimicrobiaceae bacterium | reverse complement strand
ATCCTTTTGTATGCCAGATTGAAATGCTCGATATAATAGAAATTGCGGATGGCGACCGAAATGCTCAGAATTCCGTTCTGGGCCAGCCAGACATAGCTTAGATATTTCAGTGATCTGTTTTTGGAATAAAAATTCAGGTTCGACCGGAAGAAATACAGAACCATCACAATGGAAATCAGTATGGAAAGGATAAGCAGATAGGTTCCTTCGTGCACAAATTGTTTCAGATATTGCCCTTCCCATTTAAAATTGAACCATACCCAATTGATATCTATTATATTCAGAATCAGTAGAATAATATTCAGAATCATCAACAGGAAAATACCGGCTTTGTATTCATTCAGCAAAGAATTTGATTTTACACCCCAAAGCGCTTTCTTCCTTTTTCGTTGCAGTTGTTCATCTGACAGCTTATCTCTTTCGATGGTGGGTGTATCAATTGTTTTGAATAAAAGAAAATTACTGATCATCAGACAGATAAAAAATGTGAGCAAAACCAGAAAATCAAAATCCTCGAAGAGGTATTTGAATGGTTTCTCGAGAAAAAGAAAAGTGTCGTTCATGAATCCGTCGAAAACAGGATTCGATAATCGATATATCCAGACGAAAGCTACGATGATGACCAGAGGGATCAGGAAAATATTCACTTTCCGGATGGATTTTCCAAATTTACTCCGCCCGATTCTGGCTTCCGATATTTCCGATAAAAATTGGATTTGTGATTTTATCAGGTGGTTGGCCGACAACCAAAAATTTGTTAGCAGTGATTTGGCAAATGGATACATGAGAACTCCGGTGAAGATGAAAACCGCTACGAAATTCATGATGTACGAAAAGACAGAATGCGTCAGAATTGTAAAAAGTGCTGAAAACAGCATTCCGGATGAAAATAGGATTTCGTTTGTGTTCTTCAGGCGAAATTGCTTGGTGAAAAACAAATAGGCAAAGAGTAATATTTCGTAGAAAAAGAGGTTCAGACCCAATGCCTGTTTATGAAATAGAGCAGTCATGATCAGGGAGCTGAACAAGATGACGGAGATTTTATTTTTCATGGATTCGGAGCTTAGTATAGAAACGAATTCCGAATGATTTTATTTTACTCTCAGCCTTTTAAGTAATTTGATCCGGATAATGTCGCAACCATTTTTAGAAAAGCGGGATTCATTAACAATCCACACTTCTGTGTTTTCTAACCGCAGAGATAATTCGCGGAGTATAAGCAGAGGTACGCTGAGTTAACTTTTAGCATTTGCTCAGCGGCTCTCTGCGCCTTCATTGCGACCTTTGCGGTAAAACTAATTTCATTAACATAAATAATTCTCAAATCAGTGATATATCAGAGTTTTTAAAACGACTCATTTTTAACTTTTCCAATAAACAGGCAAAACAGAGTTCAGGTAATGGGGATTGGAGATTTATTCCCTTTCGCCGAAGATGAGGGTGCCAATGCGGACCAGCGTAGCTCCCTCGGCAATACCAATTTCGAAATCATCCGACATGCCCATTGAGATATGTCTGAAGTCAGGATCATCCGGAA
>CAZVKW010000324.1:0-1552 GCA_964627945.1 uncultured Lentimicrobiaceae bacterium | reverse complement strand
AGCAGACTCTGGTCGGCATACACTGTAGCAGTTGATTCATTGTAATTTCCGGTGGCAATGTTTGAGTAATAAACATCCTGTTTATCTTCCTTACGGCGGATGGAAATCAGTTTGCAATGCACCTTAAAACCGGGAATGGTTTTCAACACCTGAACACCTTCTTCAGCCAGTTTTTCAGCCCATTGTATATTCGCCTTTTCGTCGAAACGGGCTTGAAGCTCCAGAAAAACAGTGACATCCTTGCCGTTTCGGGCGGCATTCACTAATGCATTCACCACGCTTGAATCACGGGCAGCACGGTAGAGTGTCATCTTGATCGATTTCACTTTCGGATCAAGAGAAGCCTCGCGCAGAAAATCAATGATATGGGTAAATGAATGATACGGATAATGCAACATCACATCCTTATGCCGGATAACCTGAAAAATGCTTCGGTTTATTGGCAGATCAGGATGCGACATCGGATGTTGTTTCACATTCCATAGATGACTCGCACCGATATGCGGAAACGAAATAAAATCACGGAAATTCTGATAACTGCTGCCGGCAATCAACATATCGTCTTTTGGCAGCTTAAATTTCTTTAACAAATGTTCTAGAATCCCAATAGGCATCTTACTGTCATAGATAAACCTGACCGGAACACCTTTCTTCCGCTTTTTCAAACTTTCGGACATGACTTCGGTGAAACTTCTCAAAATATCATTATCAATATCCAGTTCGGCATCCCGTGTAAACTTGATCGACCAGGCTTCAAAATTATTGTAACCAAACGGACTGAAAATCTTCGAAAGGTTATATCGAATCACATCGTCCAAAAAAAGAACATCGTAATGATCCTGTCCCAATGGAAAAATATAAAACCTTGATAAACGGGCTGTTGGAACCTTTACAAGAGCAAAATTATCTTTCAGTTCAATAGAATTGCTTTTGAGATGAACGAGCAGATAAATTGAATTGTCACGCAGAATTTCAACATCTTTCAGACTGTTAAGCATGATTGGAAACAGATGGGAATGCACTTCACGGATGAAAAAATCCTCTATCTCTTTACCTTGTTCCGATGAAAGCTCAGTATGACTGACAAAACGAATTCCTTCGGTTTTCAGTTTGCTTTTAATCAGCTCGAATGCATGTACATAACCCGTTTCCTGCTCTGAAATCAATTTTTTGATTTTCTTCAACGTCTTTCCGGGATTTTCTTCTTCACTATCAACCGTTTTGGCTTTATTCAGTTCCTTCAGGCGGCGGAGAGTGGCAACACGTACCCTAAAAAATTCGTCCCGGTTATTCGAGTAAATTCCAATGAAACGAAGGCGTTCAAGGAGAGGATTTGATTCGTCCTTCGCTTCTTGCAGCACACGGTCGTTAAAATGAAGCCAGCTGATTTCCCTATTAATAAAAACTTCAGTTTCCAATTGCAACTTTAATTAAGTATTGAGAATGTTTTTTTGAAATCCGGATTAATTTAGAAGTTTTTGGCGTCTGCCGGAAAGAAATAATCAAGTCTTGACGGTACCCGGGTGATTTCTGACCAGTCATCCGTATGAAA
>CAZVKW010000323.1:0-1606 GCA_964627945.1 uncultured Lentimicrobiaceae bacterium | reverse complement strand
TTTTAGGGGTTTGTTTTTTCATTTGTTCGGGGTAGTCATTCACCTGTTCGGTTCAAATTAATTTTGATTCTGCCTTCGTTTTACATTGGATATAATGAAGTCAGTTGATACCATCGATGATGGAAAACCTTTCATAAGCGCTTTCTGAAAACTGTTTATGATATTATTAATAAGACTGTTATGATGTCAACGCTTATTTCGAAATAAAACCATATTCCTCACTCAGATGGCTCCACTGTTTGTTCTGGGTCTCTGTCATCGAGTCCCGGAAGAAATCTATTGCAAATGGATTCCTTTCAATGCTGTTATGAATGTACTGGTTAAACCCACCGAATTCCAGAATATCTTTTTTGGTAACAGCTTCCCATTCCAACTCGATGACTTTACGATTGAATTCTATGATTTCAGCTAATTCAACTCCCGGAAGTCCATATTCCACATTCCTGATAAACTTCAAACACAATTTATATTCCTGTGATAGTGATCCAACAACTTCAATGAACTCGTCAATTAATAATTCATCATATTTAACGAGCTCAAAGGTGTATAGCAGGGCCATAAAGTTGCGATATGTTTTCCCGGTCTTTCTGAACTTTTTATCAGATAAAACCTTTTCGTTCCATTTCATGGTATGAGTCACCCACTGTGAAATTTCAAAAAAGGCGATTATTCTGATAAAGAGATCAAAGGAATGAGATATTCTGCTGCACGGCTCAGAGATTAATGGCAGGACAAGCACAACCTTTTTCCTTCCAATCAGATACCTTCCATAATAACCTTCGACACCAATCTTATCATTGTCAATCATTTTCTGGAAGATTGTTTTATAGTTTTTAGGATAAGAAGCCGTCAGTTCGATTTTCAAATTTTCGATGTCAATCAGTGAATCAAAAACTTCGGAAAGTCGTTGAGTGATTTCTTTTTGGAGATCGAATGATAATGTCATGGTTGAGTGGGCTTATCGTCGGCAATAGATTTTTTCCAGATTAGTTCTGAATCATCATAAAAAAACCTTTCATCGGTTACCGGCATATTTATCTGATTCCAGTCTATTATCAAAATATTTTTGATGTCAAAAATTTCATAGTCATTTCCACTGTTCTGGCCAAAGTTTACAGCTTCGTCCAGTGACTCAAATTCATGATTTATATTCTCTTCCTTTTGATCCGCAACATTGAAAAAATTCAGAATATATTTTGGCATTGGGTTATATGATTTTGAAAAACTTACTCAATTCCCCACATTCGTTATATGGGTTACCGTAAAAGTTAAAGACGATCTCTTTGGTTATCCGGTTGATCAGCCGGAAATATTCCTTCCTGTTATTTCTCCAGTAATCTGTTCGGATGGCATCATCCAAATCCTGTTCTATCTTTCTCAGTTCAGCTGCCGTTTCAGCTCTTTTTTGTTTTAAAGCTTCTGCTCTTCTCCTCCTGATTGCGACAAGTTTTCTGTACTCCTGTTTCCCCTTAACCGACAGGTAGTCAAACTCCGGAGAGGTTGGATCAAGCCGCGGAGTTACAAATTGGTACCCCATATTTTTCAGGGTTTGGAATGTTTCTCTGATTTTTTCTCCCTCGGCGAAGGTATCCTGTTGCAGCAGGTA
>CAZVKW010000322.1:0-1637 GCA_964627945.1 uncultured Lentimicrobiaceae bacterium | reverse complement strand
CTTTGATCAATATTTAATTAAAAATACCGATGATTAAACACCTTGTCATGTGGCGATTAAAAGAAAATGCCCTTGGGAATACAAAGCAGCAAAACGCGCTTCTGATCAAAGAGCGGGTTGAATCACTGATGGGAAAAATTGATGGTTTATTGAAAATTGAAATCGGAATGGATTTTTCAGACACAGCCAACAGCGCCGATATCGCATTGTATTCTGAATTCACCGGCCGTGAACAACTCGACCTTTACCAAAAGCACCCCGATCATCTCGCGATCGTTTCACTGATCAAAGAGACTTGCGAAGACAGAAGGATTGTGGATTATGAAATCTGATCTGTTGAAGACTGATCAATATCGGTTAAACCGTACGATTTCATTCTGCGTTTTCCGTATCTTTTTGCGTAACAGATAGCCTTCGGGCGCATAGCCCAGTGTGATGATAAGTCCGATGCTTTTCTGGCTTGGAATCTGTAACATCTCTTTGATTTTCTGCTCATTGAACCATCCCAGCATACATGTTCCAAGTCCCAGTTCGGTGGCCTGCAGACAAAAATGTTCGGCTGCGATGCCGATATCGATCAGCGGATAATCCTTTTGTTTGAGTCGTCCGCCCATTTCTGTCAATACGCCTTGTTTTTCGAGCACCATTACCAGAATTACCGGTGCATCAGCTACAAACTTATTGAATGAACCGAGTGGTCCGACAGTTTCTTTAGCAACCTTTTCACGGATTTCCTTTTCATCGAGCACAACAAACCTCCAGGGCTGCGCATTGCTGGCCGAAGGCGCCAGTCGCATCGCTTCGAGGCATTGCACCAGTTTTTCCTTTTCTACTGCTTGATTGCTGTATTTTCGGACACTCTGTCGTTTGGTAATCAGTTCATTGAAGGTCATAAGAAGTGCGGAGTTGGGAGTGAGCTAAAGTGCGGAGTTGGGAGTGCGGAGTTCGGAGTTCGGAGTTGATTGCTTATCATTTTCAAATTTTATTCCCTTTGGTCATGAGAAAAGTTCAAATTCCCACATTTTCAAATTCTACTACTTCAAGCGTTTAAAATGAAATTCAACGGGTTTATTCCCCCGGATGTTTTCGGTACGGGCAAACAAATTTGAGTCGCTGTCAAGTTGATAAATAATGCGGTTCGGATAATCGTGTTTTGCGTTTTCGAATACCCAGCGGTTCTTTTCTGTACTGACCAGTTTGAAAGGGATTTCGAGTCCTTTGTTTTGTCTGTAAACAGTAGCAAAATAGTGCAAAGTATCATTCAACATGGCGATGCGCAAATGCTCGGTTATGAGTGTGTCTGATCCGTTGATACTGAAACCCATGCCTTTCAGCGATGAATCAGGCTGCAGGTCCCAGCGTTCATAAAAAATCAGGCTTCCTTCCGATTTCCATACGCCAGCAATTGCTGAAATCTTCTCTTCATTCTGCTTATGCAATGGATTGCAGGCAAACATCAGAATAAGCGTGAACATTAGCAGAATACGCATATTGCGGACTATGAAAACAGCCTTATTCATGTGTTGTCAGCTGAACTTCATCACCTATCTTTATACTTCCACTCTGAATCACGCGGCAGGTGACACCGCCACGCCAGGCTGACTGCAAGGCTGATTTCAGTCCTTCGTGCTGCTCAT
>CAZVKW010000321.1:0-1641 GCA_964627945.1 uncultured Lentimicrobiaceae bacterium | reverse complement strand
CGTGAGTTTTTCCGCCCTGTCCTTGGTGCAGCCATGCACGATAAACTTCAGTCGTTTTATGATTCTACTCCGGATCAAATTTTTGTTCCGGAGGTTGATCCAGCGCCTGCACCATCTGCTGAAGATATTGCGAAGGCAATTAGAAAATTGTTGAAGCTGGCTCAGTCCGCCGAAATTCACCTGGCGTATTGGTACGGCTTTGATTTGCTGAATGTTCAAATCATGAACGATGGTTTCAAACGCACTGAAACAGAAAAGGTAAAAGGCCTTTTCAAATACCAGGAGGATAACCTGAAAGAGTTCTTTAAACATGCCGGGTTCAATGGTATGGATGCCATGCTCGAATATATGGATGGGACTGATAAGCTTTGCTTCCCTGAATTTCACGAAAGTGAAACCGGGAAACAGCTGAAAGAAATGTTTATCCCGCGTACGGATATCTTCGACCAGTTTTATTACATCGGTAACAGTCGCCTTTTATTTATGCGTCTCAAGCCTCATATGAAAGTAGTCGAAGATCTGCGAATCAAAATCGTGCTGGGCAATACCAATTACAATTTCATAAAAGCCGAAATGGTCAAAGATGAACCGGACGTTAAGGTTATCGCTATTCTGCCGTATATCCGCCGTCCGATTTCATATTTCAGCACTGCACTGCTGATGGAAGAAACCGGCTCGGATTTGAGTGATAAGGGTTTGGTATTTGAAAGTATAAAGAGCAATTATTCTGACCATTCCAGCAAAGGCCCTTCCACAGAATCACGTATTGTTGCAATGATCCAGCGAAATAAATACCTTGGTGATAGCTATCTGAATGTACTTCGCAATTACCTTCTCGAAAATGCTGCAGACTGGAACGATTATACTCAGCCTCGCAGTGGAATAGTGAACAGGGACAACAAAGGAAAGAAAACATTCTGGGCATGAAATCAATAGTGCTGCAATATAAAACACTCGGTATTACCCGAAAGATTTCTGCCTTATTACCAGAACGATGGGACGAACTAACTACTAATCAGCTGGTGCTGATTTCCCGTAATTATATAACTACGGTGGATGAAACAGAAATACTTTGCGGTATGCTAGGCATAAAGAAAAGCATTGCAGCCAGGCTGGACGATTTTCAACGTTTCTGCATCGCCATGGAGCTTGATTTTATGGATAATTTCAAGCCACATTATGCTTTTGTAATCCGCAAATTGAACGGGCTCAAAGCTCCCCGGCCACGCCTGGAAGGAATGAGTTTCGGACAATTTATGTTTGTGGATTCATATTATGAGGTTGCTATAACGTCAGATGATAGCGGGCAATTGGATAAGTTTATTGCCTGCCTGTACCTTCCGGAAGGAAAACCGTTCAATGAACAGTTGATCGAAGATAGGGCGGACTATATAAAACTATTTTTCAAACAGGAAGAAAAAACCGCCATCAGCCTCAATTACCGACTGGTGAAAGAATGGATATGCGAACGATATCCTCTACTCTTCCGTAAATCTTCGGTGGCTGAGCTTGCCGATGTCAAACCGGTGGCTGAGCATAGTCGAAGCCAGGGAAGCAATTGGGTTAAAGTATATGAATCCATGGTAGGCGATGATATTGTGAATCAGGATAAATATTCAGCCTTGCCAGTACATACTGTAT
>CAZVKW010000320.1:0-1642 GCA_964627945.1 uncultured Lentimicrobiaceae bacterium | reverse complement strand
TAAATGGTTGGGGTGACTTCTGAACGTTGAACCCTACCGATGTATTGAATCAACTTCCCCTGGAATGAAAAAGGATAAACAAGAAACAGGCAATTCGCATTTTGTAAATCTATTCCCTCTCCAAAGAATTGGCCTGTAGTTATCAGTACCTGGTAATTACCAGACAGGAGTGATTTCCATTTTTGTACCCGACTACTTTCTGAATCTTCTCCACTTAATGCTACAACTTCGAAAGCCTGTTTCAGGAACTGATATAGTGAATCAATATGTTCTTTTCTTTCTGTGATTATTATAACCCTCTTTCCTGATTTCAATTCAGTTGTTACATCTTTCAATATGAGCTTATTTCTTGCTGAATCATGAACCAGCATCCTGGAAAGTGTTTCAAACTGATCTGTCTTTGAATTGAATGGGATATCAAATTCAGTATCCCGAATAATGACCTTAGCCTGTCGAGCGAAACTTATATCCTGATGTTTTATTTCTGAAATAATCTCACCTAAATGAATGAAAATAAGTCTGCCATCATTGTACTTTCGGAATGGGGTTGCTGTGAGTCCATACAAATAATAGCTATTCAGTTTAGAAATTGCTTTTCTGTAAGTCTCAGCAGGGATATGGTGACATTCATCAACAATTATGGTTCCAAAAGCATCCAATAATGTTGTGTTTTCAGGTTTTTCCAATTCTTTTGATAGGCTTTGAATAGTGGCAATGGTTATACTTTTGCCGATTTTCAATTTCCCCTGCCCGATTTTTCCAATCTCATGTAACGGAATACCCAGAAAAGCCTCTATCCTTTCTGCCCATTGATCCATTAGTGTTTTCCGGTGAACAATGATAAGGGAAGGCTGATGTTTATCAGCAATAATTTTAAGCCCGATTATAGTTTTACCTGTACCTGGTGGGGCAACAATGACACCTATATCTTTTTTTGTGGTAGCCTCAACTACAGATACCTGATGTTCCCTTAGAACCGCATTAAATAGGTAAGAAACAGCAGTTCGTTTTTTACGTAAATCCTCAAAAACAAATTCGAATTTGTTTTCTTTGCAAAAACGCAAGAGTCTGCCTGTAAAACCCCTGGGAATGATAACCGAAGTACTAGTTTCTTCAATAGATTTAAAATACTGCTCAATACCGTGTGTATTCTTCCCGGTTTTCTTTTTAATGATGTATTCAGAATTGATGAAATTCAATTCTTCTTTAATGAAATTATTCAAAAGCACGGGAATTGCTCCACGATTTATCTGAAGTGCATTATTGAGTTTAATGGAAAGAGTTGATGATGAATGGATTTCATCAGGCATTTCAGTTCCGCTTTCAATCAATTTATTGTAAAGTTCATCCAATTTTATGATTAATATTTTTTGAATATCAGCAAGATACTGCCATTGGTCATTAAAAGGAGTAAGTGTTTCCGTATCAATGAAGCAACTATTGCCCTGATCAAATGTAGGCCTATAAAGAGGTAAGGCAATCAAATTCCCCAAACCTTTGCCTGAGAGAAAATCCTGATTTGGGAATAAGCGATCGAAACTGGATTTTTTATCAAACTGTGAAATGATGCCAGATTGAGTTAACAATGAAAGGATTATTTTCCTACTCCTTGAAGCCGGATATGGTTGGTCAAAACATATCC
>CAZVKW010000319.1:0-1664 GCA_964627945.1 uncultured Lentimicrobiaceae bacterium | reverse complement strand
TCTACCAATTTTCAACAAGCAAATTTGCAGGCATTTCTTCAATCAACTTCCTGCTGTTAAAAGTAAAACTAATACATCGGAGGTTATGAATTTCGTCGCGTAAGGCATCATTCCATTCAAGGTTACGAAACACACCATGCAGTTGTTGCAGAAAAGCACTGCTCGAAACCACCAGAATGTCGGAACCCGAATAATTTTCGAAAAGGAATTGCGAAAATGCTTTCGCCCTGTTTCTCAGGGCAGGAAAAGTTTCGCCGCCCGGAGGATTTAACGAATGAAAATCATCACCAATTTTACAGTATAGAATATGTGGGGTTATATCTTCAACTTCAATGTAATCCAAACCTTCCATCTTGCCATAGTTTCTTTCATTACACAATTCAGTCTGGATAATTGGAAGGTTTAGCCCGGCTGTAAGCAGCTCCGCAGTTTGGATTGCTCTCCGTAACTTAGAGGTTACCACAATGTCGAAATCATAGTCGGCCAATCTGTGGGCAGCACTTTTAGCCTCTTTAATGCCTTTATCGTTCAAAGGCACATCGATTGAACCAGCATATCGTCTTTCAACATTATACACAGTTTGTCCGTGCCTGATGGTTGTAATTCGTGTTTTTTTATTCATACCCCAATCCTGTTAAACGAATGAATTCATTGATTCGTAAAATTGAAGAATAATCGGACAGGATTGGACCTATCTTGATATATTCGGCATTGTACTTGTTTGATATATGTGCTAAAAAAGTGGATTCGGTACTTATTGATCGGTGCGACGTTATAAGGGTATGGTTGTGCTGTTGCACCAGATTAATAGCTTTAATAGTATTGGATACCGTGCCAGCCTGGTTAGGCTTCATGATAATGCCATGAGTGTATTTTTTAGTAATACCATCTGCGATTCTTTTATGATCACCAGAGTAAAGATTATCACCCACTACAAGGCATTTGGTCTGACTGTTGGTAAGTGTGTGCCACGATTCGAAGTCGGTTTCATGAAACGGATCTTCGAGAATTTTAAGGTTGTAATCTTTAATGACATTGAGCCAGTAGGTACACATATCTTCCTGGCTGAAAGAGGAATGATCGGTTATATCAAATTTATACTCCTTCCCCGTCCAAAGGTCGCTGGCACTGGCATCAATCATCTGATCATACTCCGACTCTAAACCTAGTTCTTTAAGTATTGCCTGCAAAAAATCAAACCAATCACGATTATCACCATGTTTTGATTGATAAACCAGATTGTTATTAACATATACTTTTTCCTTTTTTTCGAATTTCTCTTTTACTTTCTTCTGGATCAAGGCATGATCGTGTAAAACAGACATCAGGTCGTTTTTCTTTGGAACAAGCATATATTCCTGAAAATCACTTTGAACCGGATTTGTATAGGCATGATTTCCACCATTTAAAATATTCAAACAAAGTTTAGGAGAATGAAGGTTTTGAATACTTCTGTTCTCAATGGAAGCCACTTGCATGTAATGTTCATTAGCATCGTAAAAAGCAAGCGATAAAGCATAGGCATTATTCCGGCCAAAAATCTCCATCTTATCGTCAAGGTAATTGTCGAAATCTTCCTGATTTAAGCCGTTGTCAAAAATGCTATCTTTTTTAAGCATATCGACAATCTTTTTAGGGCTTATTCCGCTATGCTTATCTTCGTA
>CAZVKW010000318.1:0-1675 GCA_964627945.1 uncultured Lentimicrobiaceae bacterium | reverse complement strand
ACTTCAACAAAAAGAAAAAGATTCTTGTAGGTGATGATAAAACAACAATCAGCCACCTCCTCGTTCAGTTTCTGAACAGTAAATTTTCAGTTGAAACTAAAGAAGATGGTTTGGAAGCACTTACCTGGCTGCAGCAGGGCAATATACCTGATCTGGTCATCACTGATTTACAGATGCCCAATATGGACGGTATCGAGTTAATCAAACGAATGAAAGAAAGTGGCTATTTCAAAGATATTCCGATTGTTGTATTAAGCAGCAGAGACAGTAGTGCCGACCGTGTTCAATGTTTAAAACTTGGTGCTGAAGACTATATCGTGAAGCCCTTCAATCCGGAAGAATTACTGATTCGTATTGAAAGAATTCTTATTCGTTAAAAATTTAAATCGAAATGAATAATCCGGAAAAATTAAAAATTCTCCATATAGGAGCCGATCCTGAATATATTTCACCCATCACTTTCGATCATTATCTGGTTGAGATCAGTAATGCTGATAATCCGTTTTCTGCCAGTCAGTGGATCTCGGAGAACGGATTGCCCGATGCCATTATTTGTGAACGGAAACTTACGGGAAGCAATGGATTTGGATTCCACGATTTCTGGGTTGAACAATTTGATCCTGAAAAAAGGATTCCTTTTATCTTGCTCGATGTAGAAAAAAATCAGGAAACATTCGCCAAAGCACTTCAGAAAAAGATTGACGATGTGTACATCAAACCGACTCCGATAGAAACTCTGATCAGCAGAATTCTCATACTGGTAAAGATAAAACCATTAACCGTTCAGGAACAGGTTTCAGAAGCGACTCCTTTTAAACCTTATAAAACACCATTTTTCAAACGGACTTTTGATATTGTCTCGGCTTCAATCGGATTGTTGTTAATATCACCCTTACTTCTGATTTTTGTTGTTGCTATCCGACTCGAATCGAAAGGAAAGGTCTATTACATCTCGAAAAGAGTGGGTTCCAGCTACAAGGTTTTTGATTTTTACAAGCTGCGTTCCATGTACACCAACGCCGACAAAAGGCTTAAGGAATTGGCCCACCTGAATCAATACAAACAAGAGTCCGAAGTCATTCATCCTGACGAAGACATTTCTCTAAAACGATCTGAAGATGAACCGGCAACAAAAGTAGCTTCTCAATTATTTGGCGATGATAGTAATGTATCTGAAACCGAACATTTGAAAGCAAAGAAGGAAAAACAAGCCACCGCTTTTGTGAAGTTCGAAAATGATCCACGCATTACAAAAGTTGGTCACATTATCCGGAAACTGAGTATTGACGAATTACCACAATTGATCAACGTAATCAAAGGCGATATGTCGATTGTTGGAAACAGGCCTTTGCCCATGTATGAAGCTGAACTTTTAACTACCGACGACTGGACTGAGCGTTTTCATGGTCCGGCCGGAATTACCGGCTTGTGGCAGGTTGAAGCCCGCGGAAAATCGAGTAAAATGTCGCCTGAGGAAAGAAAGGGACTTGACAATAAGTATTCAGAAATTGCAAAAAGTTCATTCTCATTCTGGAAAGACATCTGGATTATTTTAAGAACCATTCCAGCTGTATTTCAGAAAGAAAATGTATAGTTGCTTATTTTGTAATAGTTAAAATATAATTAATGCAAGTGGTATAAACATATTTTCTATAGTGTAGTAATAATATTATGA
>CAZVKW010000317.1:0-1707 GCA_964627945.1 uncultured Lentimicrobiaceae bacterium | reverse complement strand
GGTAACCTTCGGCATGGATATAGGAAATTTCTTTCAGTTTGAGGGCGCCTTCAAGTGCAACCGGGAAGTTATATCCGCGGCCCAAATAGAGGAAATTTCGAACGTCCTTGAATTGTTCGGCAATTTCAATCACCTTTTTGCTCACGTTCAGGGTGTGTTCAACTTTTTCAGGAATCAGATCCAGTTCGTTGAGAATCTGAATGAAGCGTGTTTTGGGTAATGTGCCCTTGAGCTGTGCCATTCTGAGTGCCATGAGGGTAAGCACAGCAACCTGCGAAGTGAAAGCTTTGGTAGATGCGACACCGATTTCGGGACCGGCATGGGTATAAATTCCGGCATGAGTGGCGCGTGAAATGGACGATCCAACCACATTGCATATTCCAAGTATGGTTGCTCCTTTCGATTTCGCCAGTTCGATAGCCGCGAGGGTATCAGCGGTTTCTCCTGATTGTGAAATGGCAATTACAACGTCTTTCTCACCGATAATTGGATTGCGGTAACGAAATTCAGAGGCGTATTCCACTTCAACCGGAATTCGGGCCAGATCTTCGAAAAGATATTCCCCAACTAGTCCGGCATGCCATGAGGTTCCGCAAGCCACGATGATAATTCTATCGGCAGTCAGCATTTTTTGCTCATAGTCGATGATGCCCCCAAGTGAAACAGTTCCGGTATCAATATGCAAACGACCACGCATACTATCGCGGATGGAGTGGGGTTGTTCGTAAATCTCTTTCAGCATAAAATGCTCAAAACCACCTTTTTCAAGTGCGCTGAGATTCATTTCCAACTCATGAATATAAGGAGTCATCTCCTGATTGCGGATGGTTTTGATCTTCAGTGGCTCATCACGGCGAATGAGTGCAACTTCTTCATTGTCAAGATAAACAACGTTTTTTGTGTATTCAATGATAGGTGTTGCATCAGAAGCAACGAAATAATCATTTGTGCCAATACCGATCACAAGAGGGCTGCCTTTGCGGGCAGCAATAAGGGTATTGCTGTCGTCACTCGACATAACAACAATGGCATAAGCCCCAATTACCTGATTTAAAGCAATTCTCACAGCTTCATACAGATCTACTTCTTCGTTGATCTGGATATCCTCAATAAGGTTGGTTAATACCTCGGTATCAGTACTCGATTTGAACGAATAACCACGGCTTTCGAGTTCTTTGCGTAAAGAAGCGTAGTTTTCGATAATACCGTTATGAATGAGCGCAATATTCCCTGACTGTGAATAGTGAGGATGGGCATTGATATCGTTAGGTTCACCATGGGTGGCCCATCGGGTATGTGCTATTCCCATATTCCCGGTAAGGTCGACTGATTTTACCAAAAACTCAAGGTCCGAAACCTTTCCTTTTGCCTTATATACTTTAATGTTCCCGTTATAAAGCGCAATACCAGCACTGTCATATCCTCTGTATTCGAGTCTTCTAAGGCCTTTGATCAGAATAGGGTAGGCGTCTTTGGGCCCAACATACGCTACAATTCCGCACATAAGATTGTGTTTTGGTTTATATATTATGATTTATATTCGCTATTCTTCTTTGTTCATGATTGTATAAACAATCTGAAGCCTCAAAGGTTTTATCGTGTCCAATTGAGGTCTGGGTCCGTTAAACACCCAGCGGTCGGCTTTTCCTGAAGCTCCGCTAATATAGAGCAGCAGACCATAATCCAAACTATCTGTTTTCTGGATCA
>CAZVKW010000316.1:0-1735 GCA_964627945.1 uncultured Lentimicrobiaceae bacterium | reverse complement strand
ATGCAGCCTCCTTGCTTGGAATGGACAGAAACAGTCCGGTTCAGGTGAATTTCCTTTAATTTTTCCCGTCAGCTAAACTGCTGTCCTGTATCAAAGGATTGCTTACTCTATTGTTTTCAACAGATCAACAATTGTCTCTGCAAAGATATTTCCTGCTGAAAATCCAGAGCTGATAGATAATCCAGCCTGAAAAAATACCCACAATAGCGCCAACAACAACGTCACCCGGATAATGAACACCCAGATAGATTCTGCTGTAAGAAACAAGAGCAGCGTAACTGAACAAAAGATATCCAATCCATTGAAATTGCTTTCTGAGGATAAAAAAAACAAATACAGCCATAGCAAAACTGTTCGCAGCATGAGATGAAACGAAACCAAATGCGCCGCCACATTCCCCCGAAGGCAGATAAATCAATTGTTCAAGAGCAGGCTCATGACAGGGTCTGGGTCTTTCGAAAACATTTTTGAAGGCCTTTACAGATATCTGATCCGAAAGTGTTATCAGCAAGGCAACCATTAGCAGAATCAGAATCGAATTCCATCGATATTGTCTGATAATCAAATAAATAAGAAAGAAATATAAAGGAATCCAGCTGAGTTTTCCGGAAGCAAACAACATCAACGGATCGATAAAAGATGTATGTAACCCGTTCAGAAACAGGAACAACTGAGTATCAATCTGGTTCAGTATTTCGAGCATTACTTCGTTTCAGCGCCTCCGCTTAAAAATTGTTTTTTGAGGTCGATATAATCGTTGTTATATGGATCGCGCCTGATCAGTTCATCCAGAGCCTGGAGGGCCTTTTTCGATCTCTTCTTTGTTTTCAGTTTTTCGAATTCTTCCAGAAAGTATGCATCACTCTTGCACTTAAATCCCGGATATTTTCCTTCGACTGTAAGATATCCTTTGCCAGCAGTTTCAGCATTTTCGATGATGAACATGATGGGTATTTCGAATTTCGTGTATTTCTCATCCGAGCATGTATTCCATTGACCTTCGGTTGCTGAGAAAAACTGTCCGAGTTTTTCGTTCAGACCGTTTCCAAGAGGATTTTTGATCCTGAAATCACTGATTTTATTGTCGCAGCTTACTTTAAAAGACATGATGCTTACGCCCATAATGCAGCCTTTCCGGGCTTCCTCGGTATAATCAACAATTGTAAAAAACACTCTTTCAAATTCCCCGCTACCACCTTTGAACCTGAAATCAAGCTGATGTTTGATATTTTTATTCCGGCTTTCAGAGATGGACATTGACTGCTCACCAGACTGAGTGAATGCCTGAGTAAAAGCAATCAATAATATAATTAACAAATAGTAAAACTTCGTATTCATTTCAGAAAACAATTAATATCTTATTGATTTGATGTAATTTAGCTATTACTGTTTAATACTTTCCAAAGAAGATCTTTCAATTCTTTGATACCTTCACCCGTAATTGAACTAATGAAAATGAAAGGCATGGCAGGCAGTGATTTCCTGATTTCACTTTTTAATTCTTCGTCGAGCATATCGCTTTTGCTTACCGCAAGTACCCGCTGTTTATCGAGTAATTCAGGGTTATAAGCCTCCAGCTCTCCAATCAAGATTTCATAATCATGCGCAATATCCTGACTATCAGCAGGGACCATAAATAGCAAAACAGAATTGCGTTCTATATGACGTAAAAATCTTAACCCCAATCCTTTACCCTCAGACGCTCCTTCAATAATTCCCGGAATATCTGCCATCA
>CAZVKW010000315.1:0-1751 GCA_964627945.1 uncultured Lentimicrobiaceae bacterium | reverse complement strand
AAAAACCTCAGGGAACAAGCTTTACAGGATAAGTTGGCCGAGTTGCTGAAATAACGGCTCTTTCAAAAATCAAAATACTATTCATCCACCCTGGTAAAGTTCCCGGGGATTGGTTGAAAAAAAGAAGTCCGGCCTGCGATTGCAGTGTCGGACTTCGTTTTTCTTGGAATGCTTTTCTTACGGAAAAGTAATCATCCCCGGGCTGTTCATCTTAATGAGATAGGCTTTTCCCGGCTCGAAAAAATAAAGGTTTTGAATGGCCATCGAAGGCCAGTAAATATTTGAAGTAGCTGCTTCCTGAACAATTTCGAAATCCAGACCCGTCAAAATCTCATCCAGAATAAAGATATCGTTTGAAATCACCGGCACCAGGTTCCATCCGGCAACAAGATTAACAACTTTGTTTTGAATTTCCTGTCCACAAATCTGAAGTTGTACAGGCGAATTTAATTTGATGAAATAACCTGAATTTGAACTCCAGGGTTGTGAAGGATTTATGCCGTTAGCTGGTGAATAGCGGTTTGTAAGGTTATTTACCATGATCAGATTACTTTCGATGGGAGCAAACATAATGATCATATCCGGATCGGAAGGTGCAATAAATGCCGAAATCCCCGACCAGCCAGCCGGCATAACCAGTGTTTGGCCATTGCTGCAGTCCTGATTGGTGAACGAGCCATTTTCAGTGATAGCAGCAGGCGTTCCCGCATTGAACAGAAAACTGGTAAAAACGAGTGGGCTTGTCCCACTTGCTGACACTACCTTAAAAATCAGCTTGAGAAGAATCCCGTTTCCAGTAAGAGCAGCAGAACCAAAAGCACCGATGGTAAGCTGATTTTGAACGTTCGGATTGGCTGCTGCCGACCACCCGGTTTTGCTTGAAAGTGTTCCGCTTGTTGAGAAATACGGCGTTTCAGGCACCAGAACAGTGCTGTTAAATGAAACCGAAAACTGGTAAGCGATTACATTTAAACCGGTGAGATCGCCACAAGAAACCGGAATTTCAACAATCGTTCCTATTGGGACGGATTGGGTAAGATCAGGCAAACTAACCTGGACCTGAGCATGTAACTGTAACGAAAAAAATAAGCCTGCCAAAAAAGTTAAAATATGATTTTTCATGTGTAAAAGTTATTGTTAGTCGATTGTTATCAATGTAAATCTCATCTGAAATAAAAATAACCCAGTTGCTGCTCCTTTTCACTATGTGAGATCAGGAGCAGCAAAAGGGAAGATAAACATTAATACATCAGATTAACTTTTATTTGTTCCACCGAGCCGGCGGCTTTTAATTGCACGATGTACCAGCCTTGTTGTAACGGGCTGCCATAATTATTTTCACCGTTCCAGATCACATTGTAGAATCCTTTTTCCTGGGTTTCGCTGACCAGCGTTTTAACTTTTCTTCCAAACATGTCCATAATAGCCAACTGCACCTGAGAATCTTGGGTAACCTGATACGTGATGTTTGTTGATGAATTGAACGGGTTTGGATAAGCTACCAGTGGTTCTGTCAACAGGTTTTCGGAAATGGTATTCCCTGCAAGTTTAATGTCGGGCATTGCCTGATCGTTTAACATGATGTTGCTGATGGTAAGTGCTGTTCCATCATTAAATCCGGTCATCAATATCTGCATTTTCATATCATTGGTAAGTACGCCATTTGTGTTGATGATCCCAACCCTGTAGGTATGACCATCAGTGGGGTTCATGAACATCAGGTAGCCGGATGGCAAATTGGGCATGGTAAG
>CAZVKW010000314.1:0-1767 GCA_964627945.1 uncultured Lentimicrobiaceae bacterium | reverse complement strand
TATATATAATTTTGATAATCAATTAATTGGTGCAGCAACTTCTGATTGGTTTGTGATCGGTCGTGATAACCGTCGCCCAAAAAGGCTGCACTTCCTGGACCCATTTTATTCATCATCTTCGCAGCAAAAAGCTTTGGCAGAGGACCAGCTAAACATCGATTCACGCCGCGAACTACCACATTTACATCAACATACGGTTGTTTTTTCAGAACTCGATTTTCATGGGCATGTTAATACCAGTCGTTATTTTGAGTGGGTAATTAATGCCTGTGATCCGGATATTTTATTCAAACGACAGATTGAACGCTTTGGAATCAAATTCCTTTCGGAATGTAATCTTCACGAAATCATCGATATAAGTGGTTCAATTGAAGAGGATGAGGCCTGTTTCAAAGGAGTAAGAAAGCATGATCAGAAAGTTGTTTTTGCGGCAACGCTCCGTTTTCAGTGATCAGGCAACCTTGCGGTAACGCCAAACCGAAAGTGAAATCATTCCGATAGCATACGCCAGCATGGCATAAAACAATCTGCTGAAATCAGAGAAGCCCGAACCCTTCAGCATGATCATTCTGTTAATCTGGATAAAATACGCGATAGGATTTATTTTATTGAGTGTCTGGGCCCAGTCAGGCATACTCTCGATAGGAGTAAATAAACCGCTCATCAGGATAAATATCACCATGAAAAACCACGATAGAAACATCGCTTGCTGCATGGTATCGGTAAATGTTGAGATAAATAATCCCATTCCAAGCACCACCAACAGATAAACGGCTGCCGAACCAAATTGCAGCCCTAGATTTCCGAGCATGGGAACGCCAAAAATAAACCGCGCAAGGGTCAATCCAAATCCAAATTCAAACAAGGCGATGAGCCAGAAAGGCATCAGTTTACCAATGATAAACTGATATTTTTTTATTGGAGTAACATTTATCTGTTCAATCGTCCCTAACTCCTTCTCTTTCACGATGTTCATTCCCGAAAGAAACATTCCGATGATGGTAACCAGTAAAACAAGAATCCCGGGAACCATATAGGTGATATAATTCAATTGTGGATTATACCAGTTCGAAAGGCTGATACGAATCGGGTCAATCAGCTGAAGCTGAGGATAATGTTCAATCACGATTTCTTTGTTGTAATCAAGCAGAATACCATAAGAGTATGCATTCATGATGCTTGCGGCACTTCCGTTGATTGCATCTGTGATGATCATGACATGGGCATCACCTTCCCGTTCCAGATTTTTACTGAATTCGGGCTGGATGATAAGCAACTGATGAACCTGACCATTTTTAAGTGCTTCTACGCCCTGATCGTAACTATCAAAATAATCGTTCAAGGTAAAAAAAGGTGAGCCTTCAAACTTGCGAATGAGATTTCGTGATTCAACCGATTTGTCACGATCAATTATCGCAATATTGGTGTTTTTTATTTCAAAAGTGGCAGTAAACGACAAGATGAGCAATTGCACCATCGGAATGATGAAAATGATCGGAAGCATGGCCTTATCGCGAAAAATCTGCCTGAATTCTTTCTGTAAAATATAAAGTATCGTTCTCATAATCTGTCAGTTCAGGCTAAACGAATTTTGAATTTCTTTACACTCAGCCCAATAAAAAACAGGGTCATACCAAGCAAAATCAGTGTCTCTTTCCATACATAAGCCATTCCTAATCCCTTGATCATGATGCTTTTGATGATGATAATGAACCATCGGCTGGGCATGATATTGCTTATTATCTGAAGCGGTAGTGGCATATTTTC
>CAZVKW010000313.1:0-1779 GCA_964627945.1 uncultured Lentimicrobiaceae bacterium | reverse complement strand
TGATTCTAAGTGTTTTTTTTATAAGTAAATGTCGTATAAGCATATTTTACTATTAAATTTGTCGCATAAACATATTGAAAATGAAAGATATGCAAAAACTAAATGAGTTTGATATTCTGGACCTGCTAAACGAATATCATTCAGAACTCCGCAAACTTGATTACAAAGCAACTTTTGTAAAAGCAAAAATAGCAGAACTTGAAGCCATGTTTTTCACAGTTAAATCAGGTAAAGGGCCTGAAATAGCTGAAAAAGAAGCTGTATCACAAATCAGTGAAACAGTTGTTACAGAGAGTAATCAAACAAAATCTCAGGAGCCGGCTGTTAAAACACGCAAACCATATCCACTTTCACGTTACGACCAGATTATTCTTCAGGTTATTGAAGATAACGGCCGTGCAATGCTGAGTAAGGATATCGTTGAGAAAACACAGGAAAAAGTGATTGAAGAAGGTTTGTTCGAATCAGAAGAAAAAACCAAATCAAAAATCAATCAGTGTCTGGTGAAACTGGCCAACCGTAGGGGAGATATACGAAAAGTGAACCACAAAGGACGTGGTTTTGCTTATGCAATTCCTGTATGGTTCGACGAAAGAGGAAGAATTATGAAAGGTCACGGATTGAAAGTAACTCCTCCGCAAGCCTGATATTATTTCAGAATAAAAGCCGCTTATCATTGGTAAGCGGCTTTTTTTATGCTGATTTACGAAGGAAAAGATCAACCAAAACCATAATAAGAGCCTCCTTTGGCTATTCGCCTTTCATTTGTGAGCTCAATAACCGTTTTCTTTTCATCTTCGCTTAATTGATCCCAATCGGCAATTTCATCTGAACTGCGGTAACAACCCACGCAAACCCTGTCTTCATCAAGGGTACAGATGAGCTGGCAGGGCGATTTTACTTTTTTCTGAAAGAGTGACATAATATTGAATAATGCTGTTTTAACAGCGGCAATGAAGAATTGTTCATCCAAAAATTAAATTCAAATATTGAATTTGAATAGCAACAAAATCAATGTGTAGATAATAAAGCCTTAATGCAGATTCATCCGGATGCGGGAAGCTACAATATCAATAGCCACCTGATTGGCTCCTCCCTGAGGAATGATGATGTCGGCAAAGCGTTTTGTAGGATCGATGAATTGCTCGTGCATCGGTTTCACAAAGGTTTCGTAATGCTTCAAAACATCGGTAAAGGTGCGTCCACGCTCTTCGATATCGCGCCTGATGATACGCATCAAACGGTCATCACCGTCCGTATCCACATAAATTTTGATGTCCATACGGTCGCGAAGTCCCGGACTTGTGAGCACCAGAATTCCTTCGATGATGACCACTCTTGTTGGCTTTACCGGAATAGTATCGGCTGAACGGGCGCAACTGACATACGAATACACCGGCATCGGGATGGTTTCGCCTTCGTTGAGCAGATCCAGATGATGAATCAGCAAATCCCATTCAATGGAATCAGGATGGTCAAAATTGATTTTCTTTCTTTCTTCCGCACTCAGGTGGCCGTTATCGCGGTAATATGAATCCTGCGAAATCACCGAAACCGAGCTTCCAGGCAAGGCACGGATGATTTTTTTAACAACGGTGGTCTTCCCCGAACCTGATCCTCCTGCAATTCCAATAACGAGCATACTATTGTTATGATAATGGCACAAAAAAACCGGAAAGTTCTTTTGGAAACTTCCCGGCATCAAATATACTTATAAATAGTTCATTCTTATGCAAGAAATCCGAGTAAAATACCTGCAGCCACAGCACTGCCGATCAC
>CAZVKW010000312.1:0-1786 GCA_964627945.1 uncultured Lentimicrobiaceae bacterium | reverse complement strand
TAAATTTAAGGCTCATGGAAGAATCAAATCATGAAAAAGTAGAGCAACTGATCGGACGTGCAATTTTTGCGGCAGCAGAATTTCAGCAATTTGATCAGAAGCAGACAGACAAAGTTGTGGAGGCTGTATACAAAGCCGGTCTGAATGCCCGGATTAGTCTTGCAAAAATGGCCGTTGAAGAAACCGGGATGGGTATCTGGGAGCACAAAGTCTGGAAGAATGTCATCGGAACGCAATTGGTCTATGAAAGTATCAAAAATGAAAAAACGGTCGGTGTCATTTCAGATGATCCTATCACCGGAATTACAGAGATTGCCCAGCCGCTCGGACCGGTTTTCGCGGTAACGCCTGTTACCAATCCTACTTCCACAGCGATGTACAAGATTCTCATCGCTTTAAAGACACGTAATCCTATTATCATCAGTGCGCACAGGGGTGCAGCCAAAAGTACTGCAGAAGCAGCCCGAATCTGTTATGAAGCTGCCATTGCTGCTGGTGCCCCGGAAGATTGCATTCAGGTGATTCCTCCGGGTTCGCGCGAATTTACCCATGCCGTTATGGCGCATCCGAAAGTCGCATTAATCCTTGCTACAGGTGGAACCGGACTGGTGAAAGCTGCCTACAGTTCCGGAAATCCTGCCATTGGAGTTGGTCCGGGAAATGTTCCGGTCTTTATTGACGAGAGTGCGGATATTCCTTTTGCAGTAAGCAACATCATCTCGTCGAAGACATTTGATAACGGAACAATCTGCGCCAGTGAACAATCGATCGTTGTGGAAGAGAAAATTCAGCAAAAAGTTCAGGAGGAGTTTGAGCGTCAGCACTGTTATTTTCTGACGGCCGAAGAAACAAAGAAAGTATCAGACATCGCTGTCGATCCTGAGGGAATGACCATGAATCCCAAAGTTGTCGGGCAATCTGTGAGTACAATTGCACGTCTGGCCGGAATAAGCGTTCCTGAGGGAACAAGAATACTCATAGCCCGTCTGGAAGGGGTTGGGAGAGATTATCCGCTTTCGCATGAGGTCCTCGCTCCTATTCTGGCTTTTTATTCAACAAAAAATCAGGACGAAGCCATCAATCTGTGTCTCGATCTGAATTATCTTGGTGGGATTGGTCACAGCGCTGGCATCTATGCAAATGATGAAAACATCATCATGAAATATTCGCAGCTGATCAACGCAGGACGCATTGTTGTTAATACCCCGACTTCGCAAGGTGCTGTGGGAGGAACATTTAACCAACTTGTTCCTTCGCTTACTCTGGGTTGTGGCACAGGCGGGAAAAATATCACTACCGAGAATATCACTGCGCGTCATTTGCTGAATGTTCAGCGCGTTTGTCGCAGGAGGTTAAACCATAAGTTTCTGGATGCGGATAAAAGCAAATATTTCGATGAGAATCTGCACGAGGCCGATCTGTTTAAAGAATACCATAAAAACCATTAAATATGAATAAGATGTTTCATTCCGATTACAATAAGACTGAAAAGGTATTGATGTGTGTTTTTGATGGCCATATCGATACAAATCTTTGTCTGAGCTATAGTCCTGAATTACAAACGATCATAGATAAAATCAAGGCATCTGAACCTTCAGGGGAGTTTGAAATTATTTTCGATCTGAAAGAAGTTAGCTATATCGCTTCCTCTTTTATCCGGATTTGTGTGAATGCTGCCAAGCAGGTTCCACAGGGCAGGTTTAAGATCGTGAACAGCAATCCTTATATCAAAAAGACCTTCAAAGTTGTAGGTCTGGATGAATTATTGAAAATGAATTGATTTTGC
>CAZVKW010000311.1:0-1788 GCA_964627945.1 uncultured Lentimicrobiaceae bacterium | reverse complement strand
GAATTTTCAGAATATGGAAAGTCTGTTACCATCTGATAATTTTATTCGGGTCCATAAATCATTCATCGTGGCAATGAATAAGATTGAAAATATTGAGCGAAACAGAATAAAGATCGGAGAAGAGCGAATACCAATTGGCTTGAATTATCGCGAAAAATTCATGAAAGAACTAAAAATCAATGAGTAATACCAGCAGAAAAATGAAAAGAATCATCGCTTCGATTTGTCTTATTTCAGTTTTATCAGGCTGCCATACAATATCCAAAGTGTCAGACAATTCCGCGGATTTAAATCAATCCGGTAAATCTATCGTAGTGAATGATACAACTCCCGGGGTTACGGGTATTGGAGGAATTTTCTTCTATTCGGAAAACCCTCAGAAAACAAAAGAATGGTATGGTCAGAATCTGGGTATTGTAACAGATCAATACGGTTCCGTTTTTGAGTCCAGAAACGCGAACAAGCCCGAAGAGATTAATTACCTGGTATGGAGCCCCTTTAAAAAAGGAAATGAATATTTCAAGCCCTCCAGCAAAGAATTTATGATCAACTACCGGGTTAGGAACATTGAAGGACTGGTGGACAAACTCAGAAAAAACGGCGTTCAGGTTCTCGACAGTATTTCGACCTACGATTATGGTAAATTCGTTCATATTCTTGATAATGAAGGTACTAAAATCGAACTCTGGGAACCAGTCGACAGCGAGCTAACGAAACTGGGTGGAAAGACAAACAAATGACGATCTGAAATTGAATTTATTTCATTTCCCTAAAAAATTTGAAAACATATTGTTCAACAAATTAATATTTAAAATTCAACATTCTGTTAAAAAGAAATAATCCTTATTGATATGAATAGCCAAACAAAGAAATTGTCAGCCGAACAAACTGAAACTTTGCTTTCATTGCTAAAAACCCGTTTTAATAAAAACATGAACCGCCATCCGGGAATAGAATGGAATACGATTCAGCTAAGATTGGAAGCGCATCCGGAAAAACTCTGGTCGCTCAGTGAAATGGAAAGAACAGGCGGTGAACCTGATGTTGTTGATTATGATACAGTGACGGACGAATTCGTTTTTTACGATTGTTCGGCTGAGAGTCCGAAAGGCCGCAGAAGCCTTTGTTACGACCGCGAAGCCCTGGAATCGAGGAAAGAGTATAAACCTGAAAACAATGCGATTGACATGGCTGCCACCATGGGTATCGAGCTGCTTGACGAAGCAAAATACCTGAAATTGCAGCAATATGGAAATTTCGACATAAAAACATCCAGCTGGCTGAAAACTCCTGATGCAATTCGAAAACTCGGCGGCGCCATCTTTGCTGATTACCGCTACGGCAACGTTTTTGTGTATCATAATGGTGCTGAATCGTACTATGCTGTCAGAGGTTTCAGAGGCTCGCTGAAGGTCTGATTGGGCCTAAAAGTGTTTCCCTTTTCTTTTCCCGACAATTCTTTTGTTCATTCTCGATTTATTTGAATATGCCTGAATCAGTTGATCCCCGAATTTTGTGATTAATTTATGATTCAAACTATCCTTTGCAAAGGCTTTCATTTGCATCTGGCTTCCTTAATGCGTATTTTTGAAGGAAAAACAGGTGAATTCCAAATATAGTGATCATCACGTAATGTTTATGAATATCGCGTCCATCACGACTCATCAAAATATTTAATTAAATTCATAAATAACTGATTATGAAAACACTTATGATCAAAGCCTTACTTTTAGCGACCGTTCTGCTTTGTTACAGACCCTTGCAGGCGCAAACCAGCGTTTCAAAACC
>CAZVKW010000310.1:0-1805 GCA_964627945.1 uncultured Lentimicrobiaceae bacterium | reverse complement strand
AATAAATGATTTGGCTGATGATCTGAACATATTCTTATTTTTTATCAAAATATTCAATCAAACTGTAAACCTGACTATTCATCTGTCTCATCAAATCCATCATAGGAGTCCACACTTCATAGAAGTTATTTACGATTCCCTTGTTCGCATCAGTATTGGATTGATCCGCACCTTTGGCCGTGGGATCATTGTCCTGGTATTTGAAATAGTGCCACCCGACGCAGTTTTTGGATTCCAGCAATGCCAGATTGTAATTCTGATAGAACAATCCCCTGTCACGTTGTGTCTTTACGATCCATCCGGCGCCACTTTGATTGGGCATACCTGAGTCTTCCCCTTTGGTATAATATTCAGTTACCATAAACGGTTTTTCGGTCCATTTGGCCCAGTTAGCCATTTGTGTTGAATCGGGTGTCCAGTAATTGTAATAGTTATTGGAGACAATATCGAGGTACTTGCCGACTGTCTCCATGAATGTTTCATGATTCTTTTCGTCGCTGTAAAACCTTGCTCCGATGTACATATGGTCAGGATCGTACTTTTTGATTGCTTTCGATATGATGGAAAAATACTTCTCTCCAACCAGTGCCATAAAGGCTTCGCGGTGCTTGTCCGTAATCTGATCTTTGGTAATACCCTGTTCTTTCATCCACCTAACCGCAGCTTTGTTTCCTGCCTCTTTTTCAGGAAGAGTCAGATAATTGTCCAGTGCTTTAAATTTAAAAGGCATCTCATTATCAGAAAAATAGCCAAACAGATTCGGGTCATTCTTGTAGGCTGTAAGCTGTTGTGCATGCCGGTCGCAAAAAGTTTCAAAACCGGGATCAAATACAAAAATGGCGTCGTTGGGATATCCGGTATGACCGGGCTGTTGAAAGGTTCCGCCTCTTTCGCGTCCATAGCTGCTCATGAAATTCAGATTGATGGTATAGGCAAAAGGTCGTTTAGCAATTTTATTGGCTTCGATAATTGCTTTGTAGTCAGACCACGAACCGGCACAGTTAAAGCCATTCTCTTCCAGCATGCCGATCGTTTGTTTAATCCATTCGGATGAAGAACCGAATTTATCCAAAACTGCCTTTTCATTCCGCTCTGATTTGCCCATCGTTATGCTGTTCAGCGCAACATTGAAAAACAGATAACCTTCGGGATCAACGCACCACCAACGATCGCCAATTTTTTCTGTCCGGAAGAACCCGGTAGCCTTGACACGGTGCTTCAGCCATCCACCGTATTTACTCGTCTCTCCCGAATTTGTTGGTTGATAGCCAGGCAAAAGATCAACAGTTCGGGTTTGAAAAGGTTTGTAGGGTGAATAAGTGGCAGTTGGCCCGCCACCATGCCTTTTTTGCGCTTCAACAGTTATATACTGTAGGGTACCTATTTGCGCATTTAACTGTATAACAATTAACTGTGCGAAAATGATAATTAAATAGTGTTTTTTCATAATTGTAGTCCTCATATGGAATTTTTTCAACTCTAAAACCTTCTGAATTTTCTTTAATAACCATAATCTTTTCCGTTCTGGCTATCTGTACAGGACTTCTCCCAGGCCGAAAGTTCTTTCAGCATGGCTGCTGCAATAAGCGGAAATTTGGCAATCACATTTATCTTTTCATCCGGGTCATTTACTTCAATAATGTTGTCTGCCCTTATCCTTTGGCTAAATTGCTGCTATTGCTGAATTAAAAGAACACGAGAAATAATAAGTTGAAATAAGTAATCATGGTCGCATTAAATAAGCAATTCAGTTCACAATCTAATTCATCGTTTTTTAATAATTTCCGTATTCACGAATAGTTTCA
>CAZVKW010000309.1:0-1805 GCA_964627945.1 uncultured Lentimicrobiaceae bacterium | reverse complement strand
GATGCGTTCACCGACAAATGAACGTTGCTTCCGGTTGTAACTGTTTTGCCCGTACATTCAAGTGAATCGTCACCCATCAGCACCGTTTCGTTGCTGATTGGAAGCGATACATGCATGATTCTCTCCTTGTCACTATCTGACAGTTCCTGTTCGGAAGGCATGTCTTTGAACCTTCCCAGATAGGAAAATTCGCCACCGAAAATAGATTTGTAGAAGGTAAAAGCCTCTTCACAGCGGCCGTTAAAACTGAGGTATGCATTAATTGTTGTCATAATTTTAAAGGTTTAGAGTTCAAAAGTAGGACATGTTGGCTTTGTGTCTTCTGCCATCTGCGAATTTCTTAGTTTTGCAAACATTGAATCATACAATATTCTATCCTGAAATCTTTTTAAAATGAACCCAATATTCCCAAAAATCAATCTTTCTGCCAGACTCAATCCCGAGGCAAATACCATTTGGATATGCGCAGATGAGCAGCTTCCACCATATCTCAGCAATGAAGAAAAAAACTTTGTACTGAAACAAAAGGGAGAGCTGAAGCAGAATCTCATTATGATCAACCGCTACAGTCATTGGTTGTATCTTGTTTTTCCAAAGTCAGGTGAAAATGAATCCAAAATGCTGGAAAGTCTTCGCCAGACTGGTAATAAAATCTGTCAACATGCCAATTCGATGAGTCTGGAAGAACTGCAACTGACTGCAACCAATAAGGTTGGGCTTTTGTTATTGGCGCTTGCCGAAGGAATTCTGCTGGGAAATTATCAGTTTATACATTACAGGAGTGATAAGACCGAAAAGCAACATAAGTTGCAGATAATCAATGTTGTGACGGAAGATATCCAGCAAGAGCAATTAAATGTTCTATTTCAAACGACGCAGGCAACACTCTGGGCCCGTGATCTGGTAAATGAACCTGTGAATAAACTCAATGCAGAGGAATTGGCTGCCAGAATCAGCGAGACGATCCGAACAGCAGGTGGAAAAGCCGAAGTATTGAACCTTCAGAAAATTGAAGCTTTGAAAATGGGAGGTTTGCTGGGTGTAAACCGTGGGAGCGTGGATCAGCCGGCTTTCGTGATTCTGGAGTGGAAACCTGTAAATCCGGTAAATGAAAAGCCAATTGTGTTGGTAGGAAAGGGAGTAGTCTATGACACAGGAGGTTACAGCTTGAAAACCGGCTCATACATGGAAAATATGAAATGCGATATGGCTGGTGCCGCTGCTGTTTCAGCCATTATTTATGCTGCTATTTCGACAAAACTCCCTGTTCATGTTGTTGCTCTGGTTCCGGCAACTGATAACCGCCTCGATGGAAATGCACTAGTTCCGGGTGATATCCTCACCACCATGGACGGAACTACCGTCGAAGTACTCAATACGGATGCCGAAGGCCGTTTGATTCTCGCTGATGCACTCACATACGCAAAAAAATACGATCCTGCTTTGGTCATCAATTTCGCCACTTTGACGGGTTCCGCACAAAGGGCGATTGGTCCGCAGGGCATTGTAGCCATGCAATCCGGCGCAAGAGAGTATTTTAATCAACTGGCTGACAGCGGCATGAGCGTTCACGAACGTCTGGTCGAGTTTCCGCTTTGGGATGAATATAAGGAACAAATTTTGTCGAAAATTGCCGATCTGAAAAATACCGGTGGGGCTGAAGCCGGTGCCATCACAGCCGGGAAATTCCTGGAGCATTTTACTGCTTATCCGTTTATTCATCTCGATATTGCTGCACCAGCTTTTCTCGAAAAAGCCGACAGTTACAGGGGTTATGGTGGTACAGGAGTATGTGTCAGATTGGT
>CAZVKW010000308.1:0-1811 GCA_964627945.1 uncultured Lentimicrobiaceae bacterium | reverse complement strand
TTCCCTCCCGATGGAGGACTAATTTGCGGCAAACCTGATAATTTTCGAGCGCATTTTCGAGATCTGTATAATTTTTGATATGTGTTTTTGATTCCAATTCAGCAAAGCGGAAGCTGGCAAACAATTGCAGATTCGAGAATTGTTTGGCCGTGATTGGGAAATGGTATTGCAAACCGATTCCAATACCTTTTTGAAGCTGCAGCCCTACACCAGCATACATTCCCAGTTGTGATTCATATTCAGATGTTTCATATCTTGTTGTCCCTGAGGGATTTGAACCATCCAGCACACTTGTATATTCAGCAATAAGCATATTAAACTCAAATCCTGCCTGAAGTTTCAGAAAATTGAACAAATCGTAGTCCGGACCAGCAGAAAAGCCCAGATAATGATTGCGTAATTTCGGATAACCATCATTCGTATTGCCTCCCTGCATAGAATATTGCAAAGTGGATTCAAAATAAGTTTTTGAACCAAGAGCGTAACTGTAACCCAAACCAAAAGCAGGCAGGAAAACAGGAGTGAGGTTGGAACGGTCGCTTCTGAGTTGAGAGAATCCGCCACCTGCGCGTAGGAAAAAACTGTTCTGTTGCGTATTCTGCGCAGATAGGGCTGATGGAAGAATGGAAATAATGCAGGCAAAAAGAAATATCCTGAAAATAGAAAAGAAAGAATTCATTTTGGAAATGTTTGATCAAATTTAAGCGAAATCATTTAGATCGCATGGATTGAACATAGATTTATGTTTCAGACGCTATGTTTCTGACTTCCCCGGGCTGTAGCAGTTGTATCCGTCTGTCATGCAGCTCTTTCAGCTTTTCGATGGGTTCGTGGTAGTGTTCAAAGGTTCCGAAATGCACAGGAATAACAGTTCCCGGATTCAGTTTCGCAATCAGTTTTTGCAACATTTTTGCATTCAGTGTAAGTGTCATGATCCAGGTTCCGGCTTTGGCTGCGCCCATATTCGGTATGAGCAAATCGATCTTTCGGTTTTTGAGCGCACGGATAATTTTACTTCGATAAATTGTATCACCCGTTATGTAAACACAAATTTCTTCTTCTTTATCGTCAAAAATTCTCAGAAAGTAACCGTTCACTTTTCCGGCGAAAAATGCACTCAGTGGGTTCACTCCATGAATAGCAGGAATTGCCTGTATTTCAATCGTATATCCTTTTAATTTCAAGATTGTTATTTGGTTCCATTTCAGAACATTGAGACGCCGATTCCCGGTTTCTGACAATTTCTTTAGGGAGTCAGGATTACAGATGACCAAAGACTGATCATCGATTTTCGATAGTCCTTTTTCGTCAAGATGATCGGCATGAGGATGCGTGATGAGCCAAAGATCAATGTTCTGAAAAGTCTGATCATCGTAAACAGGCTGTTCCAACCTTTTTGACCTGAACCAGAAGTAATTCTGAACCGTTCCTTTTTGGCACAAAACAGGATCACAGGCGATTTTTAAAGTACCCAGTCTCAGAACAAAAGTGGCTCCTCCGATCCATTGAAAACTTGGCTCCATCCTGTAATTATCGCTTTTTTATTACTTAATCCTGTTCTTTCTCACTGGCCAGAAACAAGCCGAATTCAGAGATAGCCGGTGTGTTTATAGCATTGATAATGTGTATCTTAATCATGGACGAAGTTATTTTATCGCATCTTAGCAAACGTTTATAACCAATCGTTGTGGCTTTTGCGATGCTTTTCCATTCGTTATTGACAAAGGCTAAAACCTCGAATTCACTGATGCGCTGACCGAATGCGATGGGTTCCTGCAACAGAATCCGATCGAAGGTGATTTCCTTTCCGA
>CAZVKW010000307.1:0-1825 GCA_964627945.1 uncultured Lentimicrobiaceae bacterium | reverse complement strand
GGGGAACATCGAAATATCGAACCTGTTGGAACATTTTTATTTGGTTGTTGACTTGTACGATTATATTGTGAATGATAAAGGATGGTCATTTTGATATATGTTCTGTTTGCTGATCCGTTTTGAGTTTTAATAATTACCTTTAGATGAAACTTATCGGGGATTAAGTCAGTCCGAAAAATATTGTTATGAATTATCAAAACAAAACAAAGGACCAACTCATAAAAGATTTTAAGGAATTGCAGCATAACCATAATTCCTTAAAAGAGTCGTATGAAAAAGCCCTCAGTGAGAACTTGTTTGAAAAAGACAAACTTCAGCAGCAGATTCAGAACTCATATGCCATGTTCGAATCTTCACCGGTTGCGATGTTTGTTATAGACGATACAACCAATATCGTGATGACCAACCTTGCCTTTGCAGTGATGTGCGGGGGCAGCGAATCAGAGATTCTGCAACATCGTCCAGGTAACGCCCTGCGTTGTGTTCACAGTCCAATTGACCCGCGCGGTTGCGGATATGCTACTGCCTGTAAGTATTGCAAAGTGCGCAACGGAGTTGAAAGTTTAATTGCTAGTGGCGGTTCCCTGCACGGTGCTGAATTAGAACTGGAGCTGATACGGAACGAAGAGCCAGGTAAATATTGGGTGAACATTGGCGTTGAACCTATGATGATGAATGGACACAGGCATTGGTGCATTGCTATGGATGACGTCACAGAACGCAAAAAGACTGAAGCGTTGTTTCAGAACATAATTGATATGAATCCAATGTCCATTCAAATTGTTGACAAGGAAGGGCTCACGAAAATTGCAAACAAAGCTTACATCTCACTTTTTGGCGCTGTTCCTCCGTCTGACTTTTCAATTTTCAATGACCTTCAGAGTAAAGGGGTGGGGGAATTAGTCTTACTTGCTAAAAAAGGGGAGGTAGTTCATTTCCCTGATATGTACTACAATGTACACGATGTGTTTTCAAACTTACCGGATAAACCTGTTTGGATAAGAGCAATTCTGTTCCCCTTAAAAGATAGCAATGACACATCCAAACTATTGGCTTTTATGCATGAGGATATTACTGAGCGCAAGCAGATCGAAGAAGCATTCGCAAGGAGTAGACAAATACTTTCCGAAGCAGAAAGAATTGGAAAGGTAGGTGGCTGGGAGATTAATATTGTTACAATGAAACAAACCTGGACTGATGAAATATATAGATTGCATGAAGTTGATCATCACTTTATTCCGGATGTTGAAAATGGATTAGGTTTTTATACTCCTGAATCCAGACCATTAATTGAAAAAGCGGTGCAACGTGCAATCGATTTCGGTGAACCATTTGATTTGGAACTTGAAATCATTACGGCAAAAAAAAATCTGAAGAGTGTGCATGCCATAGGAAAAACAGATTTAAAACTTAATAAAGTTTATGGTTTCTTTCAGGACATCACTGAGCAAAAAAAGACAGAAAGATCACTACTCGATTTGCATTGGCGATTTGAGAGCATCATTAAAGGCACTCATATTGGTACCTGGGAATGGAATGTACAGACAGGTGAAACAGTATATAACGAAGCATGGGCAGAAATCATTGGCTACTCACTCAACGAGTTAGCGACCGTCAGCATAAAAACATGGGAAGCACATACAGATCCTGAGGGTCTGAAAAAGTCTGAAGAAATGTTGGAGCGCCATTTCACCGGTGAACTGTCTTATTACGATTGCGAATACCGGATGAAGCACAAGAACGGCCAATGGATTTGGGTTCGTGACCGAGGTAGTGTGATCACCCGTACCAATGAAGGCAAACCACTGATGATGTTCGGTACTCA
>CAZVKW010000306.1:0-1825 GCA_964627945.1 uncultured Lentimicrobiaceae bacterium | reverse complement strand
TTATTCTCATGGGCGGCTGTGCTGCAGGATATAAGTCAGTGAATCCGCCTGCTCTGGAATATAATTCACACGATTTGCAGGATGGTATTGGCCTTTCATACAAATATGATGTTTTGCGTGAAATGGGAAACAGGAAATATTCGAAAAGAGAATACAAACAGGGAGTAAAAGTAATCGCCATAAAACTGACAAATAATACCGATTCAACACTGAATATTAACAGGGATATTGCCTTTTACTTTGGTCCGGAACAGGTTAGCCCGATGGAACCACTGGCAATCAAAAATTCGATCAAACAGCAGGTTCCAACATATTTACCCTACATATTTTTAACGCTGGTGCGGCTAAATATACATACAGAATACATGGACGAATCATTTCCAATCGGTTTGCTCCTTGGTCCGGCAGTCACCTTTGGCAATATGGCTGTTGCAGCTTCAGCGAACAAAAATTTATTCAAAGAGCTCATCAAATATCATATTCTCGACAAGGAAATAAAAGCCGGAGAATCTGTTTATGGAATCATTGGCATCCACGAAAACGGATACAATCCTCTGAGTGTGAAAATAAAGAAGTAAGATTCTATTGATTATTCCTTGTTTAAAATATCTAAAAAAAATCTCTGGATGAAACTACCACTTGCCCTCCTTCAAATTATTTTCATGCTGACAGCAATTATCGCCTGTAGCGCAAAACCAGATAATATCCGCAGCATCAGTCCGAAAGTTCTGAAAGACAAGATCGCCGGAGGCTGGGCAGGCAAAATGATTGGTGTGACCTATGGCGCTCCAACCGAATTTCATGCCCTTGGGAAAACCTTTGAAGATTCGATCCGGTGGACAGCAGCTGATATCAGAGGAAGTATGTGGCAGGATGATATTTATGTTCAGCTCACCTTCATGATGACCATGGACAGTTATGGTATGGATGCTCCAGCCAAAAAATTTCAGGAAATGTTTGCCAAAGCCGGATATATGCTATGGCATGCCAATGTTCAGGCACGAAAAAACTATTATGACAGTATCTTTCCGCCTGCCTCGGGCAAGCCGGAATTTAATGCACATGCAGACGATATCGACTTTCAGATTGAAGCAGATTATCTGGGGTTTATGTGTCCGGGAATGCCTCAAACCGCAAACAAAATGGCGGATAAGATCGGTCATATCATGAATTATGGTGATGGTGTATATGGCGGAATGTTTCTTGCCGCTTTATATACGCAGGCATTTTTCGAAAACGATATTCCATTGATTATCAATAGGGCATTGCTTTCGATTCCAGCCGAAAGTGATTACGCCAGAATTGTGGCTGATGTTGTGAAACTGCATCAGCATTATCCCGACAACTGGAGAAGTTCCTGGAAGGAACTACAGGATAAATGGGGTTCTGATCACTTTTGCGGATCAGGCAGCGAGTTCAATATCGACGCAAAACTCAACGGCGCCTATATCGTTATGGGGCTTTTGTATGGGGATGGAGATCCTGTGAAAACAATGGAAATCACCACCCGCTGCGGACAGGATTCTGACTGCAACCCAAGCAATGCGATGGCCGTTTTGGGCGTGATTTCAGGATTTGAAAAGCTCCCAACTGAAATGAAAAATGGCGTTCTGAATGTATCCGACACCCTCTTTATCAATACAGATTATTCGTTTAACAAAGCTGTTGATAAAACGTATCAATATGCATTGGAACTGATCGCGGCAAACGGAGGTAGTATTCAGGATCAGGAAATTCGCATCTTGGAACAAATACCTACTGCACCTGCTCTGGAAATATCCTTTCCAGAAGTGGTTCTTTCTGAGAAAATTTCAGTTTTTGAAAA
>CAZVKW010000305.1:0-1834 GCA_964627945.1 uncultured Lentimicrobiaceae bacterium | reverse complement strand
TCGCCGGGCGATCCCAAAAATATCCGCACAAAGCCTTATCTGCAAAGCGTTATGCCCAATTAAAGGACAACTATGAGGGCTCGGTTTAAAAGCACAGAGATTAGGCTACTATAAAATCAAGGTCATGAAAATTACCATAAAGCTGATAACCTTATTAATAATTTCTGTGGTTTTGGTTATTGGGATAGTTTCATGTGAGAAGTCTGATAGCCCACCGTCAGAAATAAGCAATTTAAAACTTATTGAGGGCAGCTATGATATTACACTTGAATGGGTCGATCCTAAGGATCAGGACTTTTCACAAGTTGAAATCCGTTGCCTGCCAGGAATTGCCAGTTTCCCAAAAACAATAGCTAAAGGGATTCAAACAATCAAAATTCAAAATCTTATTACTGGCGTCATATATAATTTTTCTATTAAAACCATAGATTCGAATGGGAATGAATCTGCCGGCATAAAAATCAGTGGGAGTCCAGACTACAGAAACGCATTTGTCGGTGATTACCAATTCGAAAATTTCAATCATATCCTATATATTGACATATTAAATCCTCAAAATAATATAATGGTCAATGATACTGTATTTTATGTTGGAAAAATTGAAAAATATAGCGCTGATAAACTTAAAATCGTTTATGCACCTAATTATATTGAACCAAAAATTGAAAATGAGTCATTCCCAATGCGTTATTCTATTTATGGATTAATATATCCGACTGTTGATTATACAGGTATAATGAGTTATCCGGAGATTCCCGGCAGGTATTGTTTCACAGGCAAGTTTACTGCAGCAGATTCAATTACCTTTAGTTTTTCGCATGGGACTCATTTCGGAGAAGAATCTTATCGAATGTTTGGTAAAAAGATCAATATAGAATAAACTGGGCATAACACAGCAACTAAGCCCCATGCTGCATACTACCGGGATTGCCATCACAATCCCGAAACCACCGCACAGGTCTTAGCTGCAACGTTATAGGTCATTAGAAGAAGAAAATTGATGAAAATAATTCTTGTAATCATATTATGTCTGTTCCACTTTACATCCCTATTTTCACAGGATGATTTGATAAAGTTCAATTCAAAAAACATTGAATTCCAACTCATTTCAAAGATCCAATATGAACAAGTGAAAAAGAGTCAGAATTTTGATTTTACCGCAGACACGGCTTCAATTCAAAAAGTAAAAGGAAAGTTTATCCTTCAAACTGGCAAAGGAGTTGAAAGTTTGACTGACACCATAACTAATGATGAAACCAGTAATGTCAAATATAATTATGTTGGCCAAAATGAGTGTATTAAACAATATATTATTGCACGGCACTTATACGAAAGTGTTGAATACTATTTTGTTGACATTGAAACAGGCAAGCATACATACATCTGGAACCTTCCAAAGATATCACCTGATTGCAGATATATTTGTTCGTTGAATTTAAACTGGGGAATGGACCCATATCCTGGTGGGCTTCTAATTTTAAAAAGAGATTCTATTGATCAAAGATTATCGTCCTTCTTTGTGATTGAATTTGATAATTGGATTTCAATAGATGGTTACTGGATCAATAACTTCGAGTTCAATTTTAAAATCATATCTCCAAAATATCTTGACTATTCTTTTGATGAAAGAGTTGCGAAGGAAAACGAAGCAAATATTAGATATTGGAATTTTAAACTGAAAGAAAATTAAAAGAAAAACGACCTATAACGAGTTTGCATCCGCAACAAAACCAGCATTGGTGTGGCTTTGCAATGGTTCACCTTTGCTGCGGTTGCAAACAAAGCGTTAGGCTACATGGTAAAGGCGTTTAGCCAAAATCTTTTGGAAATTTGA
>CAZVKW010000304.1:0-1848 GCA_964627945.1 uncultured Lentimicrobiaceae bacterium | reverse complement strand
TGTTTCAGTTGATTGCCCGTGCCGAACACTGGCTGAATAACAATCAGATAACTGTACCCGTGCTCAAATGGGATACCGAAAACTGGGGCGAAATTGTGGCTGATTATCAAAGAAAATAGAAGTTGGAAGTGAACTAAAGTTCGGAGTGAGCTAAAGTTGGGAGTTAAGAAGTTAATAGAATATAAGTAACGTATAATCAGCGAATTAATTAATTCTGATTCACCACCACAACCGGCTTTTTGAAGTTTTTCACCGTGCCGTCCAGATTGAAAACCTCAACAGCAACAATATAAATCCCGCTGGAGACCCGATTGCCGTTTTCATCCAAACCGTCCCAGAAAAAGGAACCGTCTGCCGGAATCAGGGTGCTTTTGACAAGATGTCTTCGTTCAATGCCGTTTGCATCGAAAATTAAGGCATTCATCGTGAAGCCAGCTTCCAGGAAATGATATTCAAGGGATGTAACATCATCATATCCGTCAAGATTAGGAGAAAAAATTTCAGGAACCATCTTGATTTCATCGCTTTGATCAGAGGGCTCTATCGTCATTGAATTTAGGAAACCCGGTGTTCCATAGCCCGCTGTGGCTGCCGCGGAATGCCAGTTGGTGATTTCTGAGCTGGATGTTTCAAATGAAATCCGCTCAAGTGAAACCCCTTCGGTAGTGTTTAGTAAACTAAAATGCATGGCATCAGAATAGCTGAAAACATCGATCAATTTTCCGGTTTTTGATTTCAGTAAAACAGTTCCTTCATCGTTGGAATATGCTGGGAAAGAACTCATTTCCAGGAAGTTTTCCGGATTCGGACTTTCATACTGACTCAAAACCATATTTGTTGATGTTGAAAGCAAAAGATAAGTTTTGGGTAAGATCAGCAGCGAATTTTCGGTGATCACTTTCAAAGTTGTATCCGGTGGATTGGGAATGGTCTGATGCACGCTTCCTAGCATAAGTTGTTCAATATCAAATATTTTATCGGTGTTATTATACAACTCAACAAAGTCAACGCCATCGCCTAAAGGGTTAAACAAAACTTCGTTGATCAGAATTTCACTTTCTGAAACCGGATTCGGAATTCCAAAACTGATGAAAGTGTTTTCAGCAACAGCCTGTCCGCTGCAATTGAGCACCGATGTGCTGATGTTCAAATCATACAAGCTTCCTTCTGCGAAAACCTGATCGAAAACCAATTGTGCAAAACCCGGTTCGAGTTCATTTAAAAGGATGGAAGAAGGTTGAATGTTTCCGGGATTCAACGCGTAATTATCAGTATTTGAAAGACTTATATTGTCCATTTTCTGATCGAACCACAGTTGTATGATGTTGTTGGTGAGCAGGGTAAAATGTTCAATTTTGGGGGATGTATTATTTGGTGCATCAACGGAATTCAGGCTTCCCGGACTTCCACCGAGGTTGGCTCCGGAGGCAGTCCAGTTGTTTTTTCCTCCACATGCATTTAAGGGATCAATTTGTTCGAGCGACCAGCCTCCTTCTTTTTTGGTGTTATCATTGTACCAGCCATCGCTGTATGCGACTTCAGAAATTGTAATGCCTTCGCTGCTGATAAGTTTCAGACTGGTTCCTGCATTTGTAAGCTGAAAACTACTTAATCCCAGCGTATTTCCATAAACTGATAATTCAGCAAAGGCATCAATGTGCGACAGAATCAGATATCCGTTTGCTTCTATCGTGGCGTCAACAATGGGTTTTTCGGTTTCGCCAATCATTAGTTTCCATCCAGCCAGATCGATTTCCAGATTCGTTATATTGTACAACTCGATATATTCCCATTCAGGCAGACCAACAACCGGACTCGGATCGGCCATTATTTCATTGATTACCAATT
>CAZVKW010000303.1:0-1857 GCA_964627945.1 uncultured Lentimicrobiaceae bacterium | reverse complement strand
TGCCAAGAGCGTTATATATCTGCCGGTTCTCCGGTTTGGACAAAAGCTTATCACGTCTTTCCCGACGTTTTGCGACAAGCTCCTTTTTGGTTTCATGGTCAATCGGCCAATCAGTTCCAGTCAGTTTCTTCATCGTATTCATATATGTCTTCTTCATTAATCTGCCTTTCCGCCTGTTCTCAATTATACCATGTATGATATATCTTTCAAGAGTCTCTTTATAATTTGGCTGAAATATTCAACCATCATCTTCCCTGAAAAAGTCATGTTTTGTATTTGATATAGATAGGCCGGATTGTCCGACCGCCACGGCATATAAATCTTGAACAAGGTAATATTGTACCTTTCCTCTAATTTGTTAATTGCTTTTTGTCATTCCATCAAATCCCCTACCGTTGCATTTTGGGCAAGCCAGCATGACCTTGGTGACGGTATTCTTTTTATCGTTATGTATTGTTCCAACAACGGAACCTGTTTCAGGAGATAAATCAAAGTTTCAAGGGCAATCCCCATTGGAAAAGCAAGAAGCTGAGTCCGGAAGCGAGAAATGCGCTCTCCTCCTACAAGTGGCCCGGAAATGTCAGGGAATTAAAGAATACCCTATCAAGAGCTGCATTATGGAGTTCTGCGGAAACAATCCATCAAGACACCATCAGGGAATCAATTTTTGAGTTCATTGATAATCAATCAGCATCTAATGAAATCCTGAACAGAAACATTGATGAGGGAATTAATCTTTCCGACATAATAGGTGAAGTTTCGAGTCATTACATAAGAAGGGCATTGAAACTGGTTAACGGGAATAAAAGCCGGGCATCAGAACTTATTGGTTTTGCAAACTACCAGACAATGCTCAACTGGATGAAGAAATATGAAATTGAGAGTGATTGAGCCTAAACTTTTCCAGAAGCTGGAAAAATTCATTTCCTATACGGTCAGATTAAAATTGAATGTCTCCGCCATAGTCGGTCTTCGGCAACAAACTGAGTTGAATGCCGCCAATCTCGTACTATTGTATTGCCTTGTTCCGGCACTTCTCCGGTTGATGTGTGAAGGCATGTGTGGAGGTGAAACTATGGCTACAAATCTTGAACTTGATGATCGCCTGATCAGGCAGGCTGTTAAACTTGGAAAACATAGGACGAAAAAGGCGGCGGTGACGCAGGCTCTGACCGACTATGTCTCTCATCTGAAGCAAGAAGGGATACTAGACCTGTTTGGCAAGGTGGATTTTGACCCCGCTTATGATTACAAACGGCAGAGGGCGAGAGCATGAGGGTGCTTGTGGATACAAGCGTCTGGTCTCTCGCTTTGCGTCGGGCTACTCCTGTTCAAAGTCCAGATATGTTGGAGTTGCGACGCCTGATAACTGCTCACTTGGTTGAGATCATCGGTCCAATCCGGCAGGAGGTGCTCTCAGGAATTCGGGACACGTTCCAGTTTGACCGGCTTGAGACGCAACTCACCGCTTTTCCCGACCTACCCTTGCAGTCCGATGATCACGTCACGGCAGCTAAGTTCTTTAATCTGTGTCGTGCGAAGGGAATTCAAGGTTCAAACACAGATTTTCTGATTTGCGCCATAGCTGTAAGGCGCGATCTGTCAATCTACACAACTGACGGAGACTTTGTGCGCTTTGCCAAATGCCTCCCAATCGTCCTGCACGAATTCAAAAAAAATATTGCAAAAGGAACTTCGATATGAAAAAAATCATTCTCATGATTGCCGCATCACTTTTTACCGTAGCCATTTTAACTGCGGCCGATCAGCCGGTCCAGCCTAATCCTTTCGATAGATATGACAAGGATCTGAAGAAACTCGAAGAAAGGAAAGCAAAGTTATCAACAGACGACAAGA
>CAZVKW010000302.1:0-1879 GCA_964627945.1 uncultured Lentimicrobiaceae bacterium | reverse complement strand
GCTGAAGAATTGAAGGCACAGATTAGCCAATTATCAAACAACAAAAACCAGGATATCAAAACACCGACGCAGGGTTTCGAAAATCCTGAACAGATTCATGCGATATTCAATGAATTTCGCCAATTGATCGGCAACATTTATCAGATCAGTGTGGAAAAAGAAAACAGAAAAATCAGTGATACTTTTGTTGCCAACAAATTATTGGAGATGGGTGAAGATATCAGAGAATTAAAGACCACGATAGCGATGATTCCGGAAAGAAACAAACAAAACACCACCACCGAAGAGGGTGACAGACTCCTAAAAGCTGCAGAAGTACAGAAAATACTTGGCATTTCGAAAGCTACACTTCATGTTATGAGAAATAAAGGACAAATTCCAGCTACCCCAATCGGGTCTCAATATAAGTACAACTGGAATGATGTTCAGCGCCTGTTGAAAACCAGAAAGCAGAAGCCTGAAAAGTAATGTTTGTTTGGCATAATTTTGGGACATAAGCCGAAAATCAAAAAAATATCGCTTATGCAAACAATTCATTCTTTTAAATCCTTGCCAAAAGCCCTCCCTAAGGTACATCGCGAAAGAAGAGCTATTCCGGATGCCGATTACCGCCTGAATGTACTGCCATTTACACCTGTGGCAACGACCAAAGATTTTAACTTTACGACAAAGTGTCGCAATAGCTGGCACCGATTCAGCATTGACAAGCTACCCAACATTGCTTCGGAACTTTTTCCGGCATCGGGTGAGGAAAAGCCATTTGTATATACCAATTTAGAGGATAACGAGGAAGGTAAGACGATTCAGGTTGAACTGCAAAAGCATCCATCGGTGGCAAAAGCTTATTACACTAGGATTATCAGAGATTATCTTGAAAAGGAAGCTGATGCAGTGGCGACAAATTTTCTTCGTGACACCCAGTTTTGGTACCTGTCAATTGTTTCTTCAACCGAAATGCTCACTGCCTACAAAAAGTTTACCGTTAGGGTTATGATGGATAAAAATACCAGTGAACCGGAACTCCTGATCAGCTATGACGGACTTGCTTTTGTGCTTAAACAAAATGTAAAATCACTCACATCGGAGGGAACATTTGACACTTTGGCATTTAAGCGGGTCATTTACAGGAAGAAACTGCATTATTACGACAAGTTGCCAGATGATGCACTGTATGAGCAGGAAGAAATTTACCCATTATTCAATCAAAAATTATCCTCCCTTCTTGATCTTCCAAAACCTTATTATACCAATAAAACAAAATTCACACACCACATCAACACCATTGAGGGTTTTTATCAACAATATCTCAATACGCCGGAATTTAAAAAAATCATTCCTCATTCCGGTATATGGAAACAGTTGGACGACCAAAACCATTTTTGCACAGATACCAACAATAATGAACTGGTTTTTGGGAATAATCGCACCGGCAATGATGCCTATGAGGGATTAAAATACTTTGGGCCTTTTAAACTTCCTGAACAGAAAAACTTAAAAATCCTGTTTATTTATCTAGAAAGCGATGGTGAATGTGCCAGATTATTACATCAATATCTCAAGGGAACAAAGGGTTTCCTGAAATTAAGTGAATTCATTAAAATTCCATTTCAGCTTGATGCCAACATGCTTATTAAATTTGATTCATCCGGTAACGTTGTCGAGCAGATTCAGGAAAAAGTGAATGCGATGAGTCTATCTCCGGATTGCTCCTATTACGCCTTTTATATTTCACCCTGGACAAAATATGACCCTGATCAGGAGCATAAAGCTATTTATTACAAACTGAAAGAACTGATGCTGAGGCGGGAGATCGGGCTGCAGGTGATCGAAAAAGAAAAGATTTTTCTTGACAGTTTTCCTTATTTTGTAGCCAACATCG
>CAZVKW010000301.1:0-1964 GCA_964627945.1 uncultured Lentimicrobiaceae bacterium | reverse complement strand
TGGCAACTTCCATGATCGTCTTCCCGCTTTTGAAAAGTTCAAAGCTTATTTGAGGTGAACTCAGAGCCGCTGTTTCGGCTTCTTTTTCTGCACCAATCGGCAAATCCATCCCTTTTTGCCTGCGGTAGGCGATCACCAGTTCCAGAATATCTTTGCCAAAATGCTTTATACGGGTGCCGCCCATTCCTTTTACTGATTTCAGGTCTGCCCGAGTTGCCGGCAGCGTTTGAACAATTTCATGCAGGGTTTTTTGCGGAATGATTTTGCTAACTTCAACATTCAGGAGATCCGCTTTTTCGCTGCGCCATTTCTTTAGTTGGGTGTAGAATTCGGGATGCATGGTAAACGAAGATGCCGAACTTGAAGAGGAAGAACGTTTGTTGCCGGTTTCCTGAACTTCGATCGTGGCTTTCGATTTGGTTTCAAGGTAAGTTTTAATGAAAAAACCTTTATTACAATGGGCCAGACAGACTTTCTTCATTTCAATTTCTTTCCGGAGTTTATCGGCCGCATCGTTAATGCTTTTACGGATTGCTTTATTGTCGGTGTCAAATGTGGCTGCTGAAAAGGCCTGGCCGATAATTACATCAAGCTTTCCGGAGAAATAATCCGATGCCTTTTTTACGCGCTCCTGAAGCGGCTCGCTTTCTTCAGGATTGGGTGTGGTAGCAATCAGTTGCTGGAGTTGACTTTCAAATTTTTCGGCAACCTGTATCATTTCGGTTTGAAGCGGGATGATCATGCCCTGAAGGTTGGCTTTCAGCGTACCCAGCAATTGTCCCTGATGTTCTTCCCATAGTTTGAGCAAATACCGGATTTGCCACTCAAACGGTTTGAAATCGAACAATTCTCCAAGCAAGTGCTTCACGTAATCCTTTCGTGATTGCTCCAACTCGGCAGGGCCGGGCTGATTGCGCTCCACATCGTCTGAAAACTGAATTACGGTGGTGTCGTTTTTTATACTAAAACCGGCAATCGACGAATTTAAAACCAGTCCTTCGAGGGTTTTGCAGCGGCTCAGTGCCACGTAAACCTGCCCGTGTGCAAAGGATGCACGTGCATCGATAATGGTCTTTTCGAACGTCAGACCCTGACTTTTATGAATGGTAATGGCCCAGGCAAGTTTAAGCGGATACTGTGTGAACGTGCCGATTGCCTCCTCCTCGATTTCCTGCGAGGTTTCGTTGATCGTGTATTTCAAGTTTTGCCAATCAACTTTTTCCACCTCAATTGAATCAGATTCGCCCGGACACTGCACCACAATTTCGTCGTTGCCAATGCTGACGATTTTGCCAATTTTGCCGTTGTAAAAGCGTTTTTTGGCAGAAATATCATTTTTCACAAACATCACCTGCGAGCCAACTTTCAGTTCCAGTTCCGGATCGGTAGGGTAGGAATACTCCGGAAAATCGCCCTGTACTTCGGCTTTGAAGCGGTGCGATTTGGTTTTCAGTTGTCCAAGTTTCGAACTGTTGATTTGCTGCGCCTGGTAATTGTGCGTGGTGAGTGTAATGTAACCTTCTTTCTCATCCGGATTGAAACCCGGAATATAGCGTTTGTTTAATTCCTCCAGCGTGGCTGCATCCATCCGGTTTTCGCGGACTTTGTTCAGCAAATCGATAAACCGCTGATCGCTTTGCCTGAAAATATGCTTCAACTCAATGCCCATAAATTTTGAGCGTTTCAGTGCATGGCTGCTGAAGAAAAAATAAGTGTCGTAGTAATCTTTCAGGATGGCCCAGTCATCTTCTTTAACGACCGGAGCCAGCTGCTGCAGGTCGCCAATCATGAGCAACTGCGCACCACCAAAGGGTTTGTAGCGGTTTTTGTAGCGTCGCAGTACTTCGTCAATTCCATCCAGGATATCGGCCCGTACCATCGAAATCTCATCAATCACCAGCAAATCGAGGCTTCGGATAATGTTGATTTTTTCGCGGCTGAAACGTTTGATTCCGGCAGCCACA
>CAZVKW010000300.1:0-1972 GCA_964627945.1 uncultured Lentimicrobiaceae bacterium | reverse complement strand
TTCGCGACGGATCGAATGAAAAGGAAGTTCTCGAAAAAATGAAACTGCAATGGTCTGATGAAAAAAAAGCTTCACTGGCTGATTTTGTGATCCACAATGATGGGAAAAGTTTGTTGATTCCACAGGTAATGGAGATTCATAAACAATTGATCAGCAAGGTATAAATTAACAAAAACCCTTTTTTTTCACGTCTACGCACTGCTTCGTAAGAAAATTGGTTTTTAATCAAAAGGTTCCTGGATCAATTTTACGACCTTAAATTCTTTGTACCTTGCTCCTTGTTAGGATGAAACCAGTTTTATATTTAGCTTTACTTTCAAAACATTGAACAATACGATTTTATAAATCCATAGATTCCAAAATCCGATGAAAAGATCCCTTCTCCTTCTGCTGTGTTTTATTGCGTTGTATTCAATTCAGGCACAGAACGTCCTGCCCGAAAAATGGAAATTCCACACAGGTGACAATATCATATGGTCAACAGCCAGTTTTGATGACAGCGAGTGGTCGGATATCGATCCGATGATGATTTGGGAAAGACAGCAAATCCTTGATTATAATGGTTATGCATGGTACAGAGCCACTTTTGTGATTCCTTCCTCCATGAAAGCCAAAGCCATGAAATACGGCGGATTTATGCTGCATCTCGGGAAGATAGATGATGCCGATATCACCTGGTTCAACGGCAAGGAAATCGGTCGGATGGGCGTTTTCCCGCCTGCTTACGAATCAGCCTGGGCCGATCAGCGGCAATACCCAATTGCTGTTGAAAGGATTCTGTGGGATCAGCCCAATACCATCGCAGTGAAGGTATTCGATTCCACGGGTGGTGGCGGATTATATGATGGTCCCGTGGAGCTATCTTTGCTTGGACTTGTCGAAAATCTATCCATCGAACCGGCTTTTCCTCAGAAAGATTTTATCCTGAAGGAAACCGATAAAAAAGAAATTCCTTTTCAGGTGCAGAACAAACTTTCGTTCGCCATTAAAGGAAATCTCAAAGTAGAGATATTCTCGGATTTCGGTGAATCCATTTCAATACAATCTCAGGAAATCAGTTTACCAAGGAAGAAGACGCTACAGATTTCGTTTCCTATAACAGACATCCAGCCAGGATTTTACAAAGTAAAGGTGAGTTTCACCAACGAGGAAGTGGTCCGGAAATCGACCTTTAATTTTGGGTATGAACCGGAAAAGATCGTTTCACCAATGAATCGGCAGGAAGATTTTGACGACTACTGGAAACGTGCCAAAAAGGAGCTTGCTGCCGTTGATCCGCAATATAAAATCACACGGATGGATTCGCTTTGCACCGATCGGCGGAATGTTTATCTCGTCGAGATGCGGTCGCTGGGCAATGTACTCATCAGGGCATGGTATTCCGTTCCTGCCAAAGCGGGAAGATACCCGGCTGTTTTGCTTGTACAGGGATACAGTTCGGTCATTCTACCCGAATACGCCGATTATGGAGACGACATCATCGGTCTGGGCCTCAATATCCGCGGACACGGCAACAGCCGCGACAATGTGAATCCCGGTTTTCCGGGCTATCTGTTTGATCAGATCGGCGATAAGGAACAATATATTTACCGCGGCGCCTATATGGATTGCGTCAGGGCGATTGATTTTCTTTTCTCGCGTCCCGAAGTCGATATCAACCGGGTAGGTGTTGAAGGAGGCAGTCAGGGCGGCGCACTTACTTTTGCGACGGCAGCACTTAACAACGACCGCATCGCAGTTTGCGTTCCGCTGGTTCCGTTCCTTTCCGACTTCGAAGATTATTTCAAGGTGGCAGTTTGGCCGGCTGATGAGTTTAACGACTTTGTGGATGTGCAGAAAAAGATGAGCTGGGATAAGCTTTTTTATACGCTGAGTTATATCGATATTAAGAATCTGGCTCCGATGATCAAGGCTCCTATGCTCATGGGTGTTGGTTTGGTTGATGAAACCTGCCCTCCGCACATCAATTTTG
>CAZVKW010000299.1:0-1975 GCA_964627945.1 uncultured Lentimicrobiaceae bacterium | reverse complement strand
ACTTCGGGATCTAGCAGGGGGAGCAAAAAGGGAGGTCTAACGACTTCCCTTTCTTATTTATGTAAGATCTCTATATTCTTAATACAGAATTGTATGCTTCCCCTTTTTTAGTGCTATTTAAAATCAGAGCCTTTTACAATTTAAGTCTTACAATCCATTGTAGTTTTGTTTTAGCGAATAAATCCAAAAACTTTATAACACCTTCTCATTAAGGAAATCATTTGCATTCAGCCCGTACAAATTATAAATTTGTAATAAAACACTTCGATAATTTTTGTGATATGGATTCCGGAAAACTCGAAGACATCATCTATGACTATCGCTTTCTGCTGCGGGCAGCAAGGATTCTGGGAACATTTGAGTTGATAATGTTATTTTACCTTTCATTGAACGAGTTCAGAGAAGAAATACAAAACAATAGTACTTCGCCATTATTAACAATGATAAATGGACAGTATTTCTTAGCTGTCACATTAACAATCACTTTTATTGGCCTGATCATTGCATACTGGAAAGAAGGCCTGGGTGGAGGCATATCACTTGCCAGTCTTATCTTGCTTTTTATTGTATGGTCTGATTTTCATGTGAGTTTAATTTTAGGCATGGGGATAGTCTCCGTACCATCTGTTTTATATGTTGCATACAGGATAAGTGTTCATCTGGCTCTTAGAAATGCCAGACAGAATCAAACAACTGACCATTAATTATTTAGGTATTTTGGAGCAAGACATAGCTTTTTAACAAAAAGGACGGAATTTGTTTTTATACAATATTCGCTCAGTCCAATTTCTGTGGCAGGATTTGCCCAATCATACGTATAGCCGAGCCTGGTCCATGGATAATGTGTCCATTGTCCGAAATAGGAATCATAAATATTCTGGTTGAACCATTGGGCATAATCCGAGTCAGCATTGTCGGGCAGGTAAAGTCCGGTGGTTCTGTCATCGATTTCAGGATCTGCTGCAGGGCGGTATAGGTCAGCAGGTTTCACCCAAAGCTCGACAATATAGTTGTTGGTGGAAGTGGGAGGCATGCCAAGCAATTGGCTAATACGCAGCAGGGTATCATTTTCCGGGATTGTGGCCGACTTCAACCTTGATTTAAACTGTTCCGGGATAAACACCCAAATCAGTCCCCATGAATTGATCACTAAAGTGTCAGAATAACTATCTGGATATTTATTGAAATTCCCTAGCAGAACATACACTTCATTGTTTATTGTTTTCCATTCCAGTTTGGTATTACTGGAGTTGATTTGCCAAAGGCTATCGCAAATTTCAGATGAATCAGCTGTAATTGCATCCTCAACAGCTGTCTGATACAGATTATCAAGTTGGACTTTCGGATCAATTGGATCAGAGGGGTCGTCTTTTGTACATCCTGAACCAAACAGGATTGATAGAAAAACAAAGTAAAAAAACAGTTTTCTTTTCATAATTCATATTTTTAGAAAAACGATGGCCAATACAATAATCACTCTGGGTTGAGTTCCCCGAAATTTTGCTTCGCGTGATGGACACAATCCAACATCAAAGCTATTCATCTCTGCCTTAAAGTTCGACATTCAGCTTAACCCGCAAATTATCAATCTTCAATTTCATCATCCTTATCTTGTTTTGCATTGTACAGGTTTTTTCCTCCATAAGCAGCACCCAAACTGAGTAAAATACCGATACCGGTGCCAACTGGTACACCGCCGCTTTCCTGTTTACCGGATCCACCATGTCCACCACCCGGTAAAGGAGATGGTACCTCCTGGGCATAGATAATAGTACTTAATAGTACTAACCCAATGACTTCCAGGGTTTTAAATAGTTTTGGTTTCTTCGTCTGAAACATATGCTGAAAATTAAGACCGACAGTTGAAATTCATTTGTTTAGGACAATATTTTCAAAGATAAAACCATGTAAACAGAATTAAATTCAAGAGGAATCGGAAAAACCTTTATATTTCTTTTAGCAGATGATCTATTAA
>CAZVKW010000298.1:0-1978 GCA_964627945.1 uncultured Lentimicrobiaceae bacterium | reverse complement strand
TATGATGGTTCAAAGAAATTAAAATGTTCGTCATTATTCGGCATGGGAATATCCAGTATCTCATCCATATATATATTGCCGTCAGGCAGTTTCACGGTGTATACTCCGGGTTGGTAGGTTGTGTGGGCAAACTTTATCCTGGATGCGTATTTTCTCTGCTTTAACGCCTGCTTGTATTTATATATCAGCTCATAGGTGGTAGTATCTGATTCATCGATCACATAAATAGCCCTGTCGAGGTAGCCTTTCTGGTCAAGATGTTGTGCAAGGGCATCGAAATAATCGGCTACAAGGCGGAAATATTCATCTTCTGATACCTGTTTCCATGCAACGGCCCCTTCTGCAGGCTTGAAGCTGTAATTGACGTTGTTTGACAATCTGTGTCGGTGCATCATGTGACCATTTGCTCGCCAGATTGGATGCCAGGGGACTTCTCTTTTGCCAAGATAGTTGTCGATAGCTGTATCGTATTCGGAGAAATTCCAGTCAGACAGCAGCGGAGCTTTGCCTTCACCCTGTTCTGTGGTTTTGTAGCTGTAATTGGCAGAAAGAGCAATGGCTTGCGGCTGGACATCGAAATCGATCATCCTATTATAGTAATTTGAAACGAGAGCTTTGTATGAGTCTGAAGTTGTTTCATTTTGGTCGGTACCGGTGAGTCTGGCTATCCAATCAATATTATTTTTGTCCTTGGGGAAACCATGAAAATCAGTGATGGAAAGCCCTGGTTTTATAAATGGTGGTTCTGAACATCGTACTTGAAAGAACTGGGCGCCGAAGATGACACCGAAATGATTCATCGGCTTAAGAACCACCGGGGCAATGTGAAGTTCCAGCGGTATTTCAAATGATTCTGTATCAGGGACAGGAGTTTGAATGGTATATTCAATCTTTCCTGAAAAAGTTCCCGATTCAGCATCCTTTGGTGCAGTTAGTGTCATCGCTATTAAATGTATTCCATTCTGAACTGGCGGACAAAGCAAATCATTAGGATCCATCATTGCGTCGAGTCGTGTTTCGGTCAGGTTGCTGCCGGGAAACGGTCCATCAAAGACCGGTATCGGTGCGAGTCGTTCAAAACGAGCTTCTATTGGTAGAGTTGTTGCGCAATGGGTAAAATTCAAATATGGTGTTTCCGTTTCAATTGCTACAAGTACTGTGGCATCGCCGCCTTTGCAAATGTTGACACGAAGCGGGGAAACAGTATTAATGTCAGCCGGAATAGCCGATTTCAAAAAATCTGTTTTAAGCGGATAATCAGCAGGAACAGTCCATGCCTTCAAATATTTGCCTCTGATCAGTACCCCGTCAGGATTAATATTTAATGCCTCAGCTTTCACAGTTTTTGGCTGGATATGTTTGCTATTATCATCCGCGGCAAGAACCATTTGTTCGTCGGGAACAGTCAATTTATGCCCCGCACGAGGCACATAATAGAGATAGAGCTTCGATGTTTTTGCGGGTAGGTTGGCTACAAGTTGAAATTCGACTTTTCGTAAGTCTATATTCCCAACTCCTCCTTTTCCAATAAAAGCAGTTGTGATTTTTAGATTTGCTTCTTCAACATTTGCGCAAATCAATGCACTGCGGCAAATCCACTCGTTTTGCAGGGATAGCGTAGGAATATAGGATGAATAGAGCTTGTTAAAAAACCATCGCTTTGGATTTTCCAACTGAACGACGATGTTATTAATGGAAGCGTCATTATATACTTGGTATTCAAACAGATAAAAATTGCCCAGATTAAGTTTAATCGGCTGGGAAACAGATGTATTGGCAATAGCTGTTTTTGTGAAAATTAAGGCATTGAAATTGAGATTATCGACAGTTGTATTTTGCAGGTTTGCATCAGCAGGGCTAAACCCCGCCCAAGGGGTTCCGGTTTGTCCTAATGTCGTAAAATTACTGTCCTTAATCAGATTTTCGCCCTGAATTGCCAGCTTAAATCCGCCGACAATTTTTCGGGAGTTTGGTTCTA
>CAZVKW010000297.1:0-1983 GCA_964627945.1 uncultured Lentimicrobiaceae bacterium | reverse complement strand
AAGGAATGATCGGTTTTTCGGATGCGCACAGGCCTGAATATATCGGATGCTATTCCTGCCATGGCGGTGACCCGCTGACGCTGGACAAAAACAAAGCCCATAACACCATGTTTCCGGTTCCGGGGAATTTGTCCAATGCTTCAGACGCTTGTGGGAATGTGGGCTGCCATCCGGGAATAGTACCGCGTGTCAAAACTTCACTGATGTCAACCTTAAACGGAATAATAAGCGTTGATAAATGGGTTTTTGGCGAAACGGATGATCTGAATCTGGCTTCGCATATTAATGATATAGGAAACACAGCTTCCGGACAGCACCTGAGGAATTTGTGTGCCGGTTGTCATTTGGGTAACGAAAAAATAAAAACCGGTCCGGCTGAATGGCTCGAAAGGGGTGGAGGTTGCCTGGCCTGCCACCTGACTTATGATGAAAAAGCGCTAACAACATTAAATCAAATTAGGAAAAGACAGAAATCGGATACTGCACTTCCTATGTTTCATCCTGCCCTCGACCTGAATATTTCCAATGACAAATGCAAAAGCTGTCACAGCCGGTCGGGCCGGATATCAATGAATTACGAAGGCTGGCACGAGACTGAATTAAAGCCTGAAAATGTCAAAGGCAAAACCAATTACCAGGTTTTGCCCGATAAGCGTGTTTTTTTGAAAATGCCGGCCGATATTCACCATGAGAAAGGAATGCTTTGCGTGGATTGCCACGGATCGTATGAATTGATGGGAGATGGAAAGCATTATGCTCATAAAGAAGATGCAGTAAAAGTACAATGCAGCGATTGCCATACACTGAAAGCAAATAAACAGAAACTTCTCAAAGAAACAGATCAGGAAACTCAACTTATTTCGTGGCTGCGAAAATTTCAAACTGAAGGAATTTATGTAATTCTCACTCAAAAAGGAGATGTTCCGCTTGTAAATACTGTGGTTGAAAGCAATGGTGCTAAATTGAGTATGATAAGAAAATTTGATAAAGCTATGGTCGCTATGAAGCCACCTGCCAAAGTTTGTACCGAAGGCAAGGCTCATGTAAGGCTGAGTTGCGAAGCATGCCACACTGCCTGGGCGCCGCAATGCATCGGCTGTCACAATACTTACGAAAGCCAGACTATGGGTTTTGATATGCTGAAAAACACCACTCGAAAAGGAACCTGGATCGAACATTCAACTGAAGGGCTGGCCGAATTGCCTGTTCTTGGAATAAATGCTACCGATAAAACAAGGAAAAACGGCATAGTCAGTACGTTTACTCCCGGAATGATATTGACGATCGATAAAGGTTCATTTAAGAAAGGTGAAAAAACTGTATTTCACCGGTTGTATGCCCCTTCGTCGGCACACACAACACAGCGCGAAGGACGAAGCTGCAAATCATGCCACAATGATCCATTGGCAATAGGTTACGGACGCGGGAAGTTGTCATACTCTGTTGACGGAAAATGGACTTTTGATCCGCTTTATCAGAACAATAAATACGATGGATTGCCTGAAGATTCCTGGACAGGATTTCTGCAGGAGCGTAAGGATCAGGCTTCAACCCGAATTGGAATGCGGCCTTTTAACCTGGCTGAGCAGAAGCGAATTCTTACAGCCGGCGCATGCCTTACCTGTCACGATGAAGCATCAGGTGTAATGAAACGAAGCCTCGTTGATTTTGATAAAGTGATCAGTGAAAGAAGTAAGCGTTGCATACTACCAGTTTTCTAATTCCTGATCGCAATTTCTTTAAAGCAACGCCCCAACCCCTAAATCCTTTAAAAGAAAAACAGTTTTATACTCGCCGCAATCAACACCAGTGACAAAACGCGCTTTAGGTTAAGTTCCGAAAATGTACGGCTCCCTATAGCCGAGCCTAAAAGTCCGGCAACCATTACACCCAGAATCCAGTAGATTATATTAGGTTGAAAACTGAATTGGGAAGTCATCAATCCTGCCAGTCCGCTTGCGGAATTAAGAAAAATAAACAGTG
>CAZVKW010000296.1:0-1993 GCA_964627945.1 uncultured Lentimicrobiaceae bacterium | reverse complement strand
TGCCGGAAAAAGCATTCAAATGATCCTGACAAACACCCATACATGGGGAATAATATTATTTTTGAACACTAATTAATCTCTTGATCCAATATTTTATGAAGAAAATCATACAAATCATTTTTTCCATGGAGGCAATGGGGATACTTATCCTGTTGTTCGCCATCGCGATCGGAACAGCCACCTTTATCGAGAACGATTTTGGTGCGATTGGCGCGAAAGTAGCTGTCTATAATGCCAAATGGTTCGAAGCTTTATTGTTGTTGCTTTGTATCAATCTGGTTGTCAATATCTTCCGTTACAAGATGTACCGGAAAGAAAAAATTGTTGTTTTCACTTTTCATGTTGCTTTTATCCTGATTTTGATTGGTGCCGGAATTACCCGGTTCATCGGTTATGAAGGCTCGATGAGCATTCGCGAAGGGGCAACCGAAAGCACTATGATATCAGAGGATACCCACGTGATTGTCGAACTCAGAGAAGGACAGGATGGAGTTATTCTGGATAAATCTGTGTTGATGTCGGTTTTTTCCGGTGGTGATTATAGTGACAGCGAAAAGTTTAATCGCAAAAAATTCAGTTTCAAATCGACCCGTTTTATCCCTAATGCACAGGAGATGATCGTAGATGGCGCTCCCGGACAGGGAATTCCTTATCTCACCCTGGTGGTTTCATCCGGGAACTCCGGCCGACGCAATATAAGTCTGAAAAGCGGAGATTCTAAATTTTTTGGAAATTATAAGATTCTGTTTAACAGACCTTTCGATAGCACGGCGATCAATTTTACGATGAAAGACAGTTTCATTCAGGTACAAGCACCTTTCGAAATCACCTCCATGGCAATGGCTGACGGATCAAAGGATACTGTCGCAGCTTTTAGTCCTGTTCCTTTCCAACAGATGAAACTTTATGGTTTCGGTGACCTCAAAATCGTGCTTACCGAGATCCATCCAAATGGAATTGTTCAGTTGCAGTCGGTCGAAAGCAATGAATCACAGTTCATGGATGCATTGGCGGTTGAGGTTACTTCGGCTGGTGAAACCCGTGAAGTGTTCCTTAGAGGTGGAAATGGTTACGTTGGTGAACCCACTTTTTTCGAGATGAATGGAGTACAAATAAAAATGACCTTTGGCGCAAAAGTGATTCAGCTTCCTTTTGCGCTTAAACTCAACGATTTTGTTCTCGATCGTTATCCCGGATCACACAGCCCGGCCTCTTATGCAAGTGAAGTAACTTTAATTGACCAATCCAAAGGTGTTCAGATGCCTTACCGTATTTTTATGAATAACGTATTGAATTACAGAGGTTATCGTTTCTTTCAGTCGTCTTTTGATAAAGATGAGAAAGGCACAGTTTTGTCAGTGAACAAAGATGGCGCAGGAACATTCGTTACCTATCTGGGATATTTTTTCATGTCTTTGGGGATGTTGTTGGCCTTATTTGTGAACAACACACGCTTTGCACATCTCGGTAAACTTTTAAGCCGTAACAATGCAGCAAAAGTACTTATAGCAATCATGATGCTGACTTCAGGTTCGCTGATGGCTCAGAATACACAATCGAATGGTTTCAAGGTAGTTGATGCAAAACATGCTGCATTATTCGGAAGGGTATTGGTTCAGGATCAGGACGGACGAACGAAACCCGTGAATACGGTTGCAAGTGAATTGCTTCGGAAAATTTCGCGCAAAAACAGCTTCGAAGGGATGAATCCTGAGCAGGTATATCTGGGGATGCTCATCGAACCGGATAAATGGCAAAACACACCATTGATCAAAGTTACACATCCAGAACTGAAAAGTTTTCTTCATATTGATGGCAAGCTGGCTGCATTTACTGATGTGCTCGATCTCGAAAATGGAGGTACTTACAAACTGCGTGAATTGGTAAATAAGGCCTATGCCAAAAAAGCATCGGAACGAAGCAAATTCGATAATGATGTGATCGCTGTTGACGAAAGAATCAACATCTTCTATATGGCAATGACTGGCGATCT
>CAZVKW010000295.1:0-2010 GCA_964627945.1 uncultured Lentimicrobiaceae bacterium | reverse complement strand
GCCTTAATTCGAGCGCTGCTTTTTCATCGGCCCATCGCTGTTTTTCGGCTTCTTCGAGCCGGATAAATTCATCACGGAAATTCTCAATTTTAGCATCTGCCAGTTCTCTTTCGGCTTTGAGTTGTAAATCCCGGAGTTTATTTTCAACTTTTACACGAAGCTCCAATGATTCGTTTACAGCTTCCTGGTATTCTTCATCACCTACTTTGTAAATGCTTAATTTGTCTTTAAGGAATTTGAGTTCACTTAAAAGTATTTGGTCATTGTATTCGTCTTCGGTCATTAATCCCTGGAGGTAGTTTTGACGGATAAGCGCCTGTTCTTTATTGAAGCCTGCAGTAAGAATATCAAGTTTGATTTGATTTAATCTGTCAAGTTTTTTATGTGCTTTGATTAAATCGTCAGAATCATCATCAGGATCGGAGTTGTCTGGGTTCGGCGCTGTTGCAATCTTAGCCTGAACGTCGGCGATTTTCTGCTGGATACGGAGATAATCCACACCGCCAAAAATTGCATTATCGAGAGCGGTGCGGTATTTAGCCAGTTTCTCGTTCATCATCACCAGGGATTCGGAACCGATTTGATCACCCTGACCTTCGGCATTAAGAATATCGAAAAATTGTTTGGCGGTTTCTTTGGTTTGAATCATTGTGCTTTTCAGCGTGTTGATTCCTTCGGTCATTTCGCCGGCAGCATCGAGGCCATTGTTAATTGCATCCTGTGTATTTAAACTTTGCCATCCACCATAAATATTACCGGCAGACTTAAACATATTGACTGTTTTTTGCCACAAGGTTGCTTTGGTGTTCATTGTGCGGATTGATTCCTGTTCAATGAGTTGGAGCCTGAGCGCATTTTCGGCCTGGAGAATTAATTCTTCAGCAGCTTCAGCGGCAAGTATTTTTTGTTGCAGGGTAAGCGTATTTGCTGTTTGTATTGTTTTGTTAAGGTTTTCAAGGTTTCCTGCATAACCTTCAGTAATAATATTTAAATCCTTTAATGCTTTGGCTTTGGCATATTCACGTTCTGTTGCTTCTTTGCTGTAAGCATCATAAGCGCGAATTGCGCCGATTACTGCGGTAATGCCAATCATAACCCATCCCAGGGGAGTGGCGGAAAGAGCTGCAGAAAATGCCCGCATACTTACTGCAGCAGCTTTCAGGTTCCCGGAAAGTAATTGAACGCCGGCAGTGTAAAGGGCAACAGCGGCAAACTGAGCGTTATACCAAAAGGTTTGCAGTTTTGCAAGCACCAATCCAAGACCAACCTGTTCGTTTTTCCGTGTTTCCCAAAATGTAAGGGCTTGAGTTAGCACTGTATAGGTAGCAATCAGAACTCCAACTGTAACAAGAGCGGAGCCATATTTGAACAGGAATTCAACGGTAGCGCCGAAGACTTTCAGCAATGTTGAAGCTTTATGAATGGCAGCGCTATAAATCGGGGTAAGTTTTTCGCCAAGCTCAACCTGTATTGCTTTAAATGTTTTGGTATGCTTTTCAAGTATGGCCTTGGCGCTGTTGTTCTTTTTGTTGAATTCAACAAGAAGGTCGGTGCCTTTCACAAATTCCTCGTTACTGAATTTCTGGTTCTCGCGAAGTTTGTCGATGTTGGCAGAAAGAACGCCAAGCACCGTAGTTGCGCGAACGCCATCCATTCCCAATTCAGAAAGGCTGTTTGCCAATTCACCAAAACCATCCGAAGAACCTTTTGCTCCGATTAAAAGCTGAATCAATGCTTCGTTGGCATCTTCGTTCATCAGCTTCGTGAAATCTTCGAGCGACATTCCTGCAATTCTTGCGTAGTCAGCGGTTTTCTTAAACATATTGCTGATAACCTGGTTGAATGCAGTGCCTGAAACTTCGGAAGTCTGTCCCAATTCGTCAAGGGTAGTTGCGAGGCCAAGGATTTTATCTATTGAAATTCCTGCGGTTGGAGCTACACCGGCCACCCGTTTTGTGAATTCGAGCATGTAGCCTTCGTTGGCAGTCCCGGAAGCGCCCAGGGCGTTCA
>CAZVKW010000294.1:0-2036 GCA_964627945.1 uncultured Lentimicrobiaceae bacterium | reverse complement strand
AGGAAATCTGGCAATATCGTGATCTGCTCGAAATGTATATCAAACGTGATATCGTAACGGTTTATAAACAAACTATTCTTGGTCCGGTTTGGTTTTTCATACAACCCATTTTCACTACGATTGTGTTCATGTTTGTCTTTGGTGGTCTGGCAGGAATCCCCACAGACGGTATTCCTCCTGCTTTGTTTTATCTTGCCGGAATTACTTTATGGAATTATTTTTCTGAGTCACTGACCAAAACTTCGGATACATTTATTTCAAATCAGAATATTTTCGGTAAAGTCTATTTCCCAAGGCTTATCGCACCCCTTTCGGTCACAATTACCGGCCTCATTAAAATGTTTATTCAATTTGCTGTTTTCATCATCGTTTACGTTTATTATATTGTTCAAGGATCTTCAGTCGGGCCAAATGCATATGCTTTCCTGCTACCTGTTCTTATTCTTATAATCGCTGGTTTATCCCTGGGTTTTGGTATTATTATCTCAGCCATGACCACCAAATACCGCGATTTGAAATTTCTTCTGACTTTCGCTGTTCAACTTTTAATGTATGCAACACCAGTAATCTATCCTCTTTCGGTGATGGAAGGTAATTATAAAAAATATATGTGGCTCATTCAGGCAAATCCATTGACAGCAGTTTTGGAAACGTTCAAATTTGGATTTTTGGGACAAGGTATGTTTTCATGGTTCGCGCTTGGTTACAGCTTCTTTTTTACAATTGTTGTATTATTAATCGGCATAGTTATTTTTAATAGAGTAGAACGAAGTTTTATGGATGTTATATGAACGAAAGTCGAAAGTTAGAAAGTTGAAAGTTCATCAAGTATACTAAGCGATGCAGTCATTAAATATATTTGTACGATTTCTCAGGAATCACCATTTTACTCTAACCTCTTCATTTTATAATTTTTAACTTTATAAACCAACCAATGAAGTTCGAGCGTTTTGAGGATATAGTTGTCTGGCAGAAATCAAAAGATCTTGCCAAAGAAATTTATTCTTGTTTTGGGGATTCAAAGGACTATGGTTTTAGAGATCAGATTTTACGCGCATCTGTTTCTACAATGAATAATATTGCTGAAGGATTTGAAAGAAAGTCAAACAACGAATTCAAATATTTTCTTTACGTTTCAAAAGGATCATGTGGTGAGGTTCGATCAATGGTAATCCTTGCGTATGAATTGCATAGAATAAATGAAACAACCTATAAATCACTCTATTATCTTTCAGAGGAAATTTCGAAAATGTTATCAGGATTAATCAAAACTCTCTAAATATTCGAAATCAAATTAACCCTTATACTTTCTAAACTTTCCAACTTTAAGAACTTTCAACCTTTAAATCCTAAATGTTAGATATAGCGATAAAATTCGAAAACATTTCGAAACAATACCATCTTGGGAAGATCGGAACCGGCACATTGAGCCATGATATTAACCGATGGTGGACCATGAACTTCAGGGGGAAGGAAGATCCTTACTTAAAAATTGGCCAGGTAAATGACCGTTCTTCAAAAGCGGATGGAGACTATGTTTGGGCATTGAAGGATATCAATTTTGAAGTGAAACATGGCGAGGTATTGGGTATCATTGGAAAAAACGGAGCAGGTAAAAGCACCCTACTTAAAATATTATCCAGAGTTACAAGTCCAACAACCGGACGAATTACAGCACATGGTCGAATAGCCTCCCTGCTCGAAGTTGGAACAGGCTTTCATCCTGAGATGACAGGTCGTGAAAACGTTTATATGAATGGGGCGATCATGGGGATGTCAAAAGCAGAAATCACAAGAAAATTTGATGAGATTGTTGATTTCTCTGGCATTGAGAAATATATCGATACTCCTGTAAAACGTTATTCAAGCGGAATGACAGTCCGCTTGGGTTTTGCCATTGCTGCACATCTCGAACCTGAGATTCTGGTTGTTGACGAAGTGCTAGCAGTAGGTGATGCAGAATTCCAGAAAAAAGCCATCGGTAAGATGCAGGATGTATCCAGAGGAGAAGGTAGAACAGTTTTGTTCGTGAGTCA
>CAZVKW010000293.1:0-2093 GCA_964627945.1 uncultured Lentimicrobiaceae bacterium | reverse complement strand
CGGATTCCTTTGCTCCGGGCTTCATGGATGATATATTCGAGCAGGGCCGAACCGATTCCTTTCGACTGCCAGGCATCGGCTACTGAAGGAGCTAAGGTAGCATCTGTTTCTGCATCTAACTGAAGACCATATGATTGCAAACGTGGGGCATCATGATCCAGAAAGCCGGTTTTGAGTAAAGCATACGCAATAATCTCGTTTGTTGATTCTGTCTTGACCACATAGGCCGAAGGTGCGTCATGCCGGAAAAAGAATTGCTCCAGCGAGGCAATATCATATCCGTGCGGACCAAAACGGGATTGGCTCAGCGGACTGAGTTGTTTCAGATAAACGGATAATTCACTTATTCCGGTATGCGGATTAAAAGACTCAAATACTACGGGCAGGCCGTTTTTAGAAATTGTGACCACAAAGAGATTAATTCTGATCGTTTTATTTCACCTCACATCCGTTGTGGAAATCCTCTGTCGGACTGACAAAACACAGTTTTCCTTCGCTGTTTTCGGCCATCAGGATCATGCCGTTCGACACGATTCCACGCAGTTCGCGCGGTGCCAGATTAACGAGCATACATACTTTTTGTCCGATGATGGCTTCGGGAGCGTAATGCTCGGCGATGCCACTCACCACGGTGCGTTTATCCAGTCCGGTATCGATGGTCAGCTTGAGGAGTTTCTTGGTTTTGGGGACGATCTCGGCTGCCAGAATGGTTCCTGAGCGGATATCCATCTTTGCGAAATCTTCATAAACAACAGCTTCTTTTTGCGGTTTCAGCTGAGGTCCTGCTGCCTGTTCATTGGCTTTCTTTGTATCGAGAAGCTTCTGAACCTGCTGTTCAATCACCTCATCTTCAATACGTTCGAAGAGTAATTCAGCCTGTCCGATGATGCTTCCGGCAGGCAAGAGTTCTGTATTGTCGGCCTCGAGCCAGTTAAGGTCGTTTATGCCGATCATTTTCCTGAGTTTCGATGCGGTGAAAGGAATAAATGGTTCGGCAAGCACCGCGAGTTTGGCAACGATCTGCAGCGAAACGGCCATTACCGTTTTTACCCTTTCAGGATCGGTTTTAAACTGTTTCCAGGGTTCATTCTCGGTGAGGTATTTGTTTCCCAGCCGCGCCAGATTCATCAGTTCAGAAAGCGCTTCGCGGAAGCGGAAGGCTTCGATGCTTTCACCGATTTTGGCCGGGAAAGAATCCATATAGTTCAGTGTATCAACATCTTTCTCATTCAGATCGGCCAATACAGGTACGACACCCTCAAAATATTTGTGTGTGAGCACCAGCGTCCGGTTCACAAAATTGCCAAAGATGGCCAGCAGTTCGCTATTGTTGCGTGCCTGAAAATCCTTCCAGGTGAAATCGTTGTCCTTCGTTTCGGGGGCATTGGCCGTAAGTACATAACGGAGTACATCTTCTCTGCCCGGAAAATCTTCGAGATATTCATGCAACCAGACCGCCCAGTTTCGTGAAGTGGAAATCTTATCGCTTTCGAGGTTCAGAAATTCATTGGCCGGCACATTGTCGGGCAGGATATAACTGCCTTCGGCGTGTAGCATGGCGGGGAAAATGATGCAGTGAAACACAATATTGTCTTTGCCAATGAAATGTACCAGCTTCGATTCGTCGCTTTTCCAGTAGGGTTCCCAGTCTTTTCCGGTTTTGTTGCTCCATTCCTTGGTGGCAGAGATATACCCGATAGGCGCATCAAACCAGACGTAGAGCACTTTTCCGTCGGCTCCTTCCACGGGTACTTTCACGCCCCATTCGAGGTCGCGGGTGACGGCGCGCGCCTGCAATCCCTGATCGATCCATGATTTGCACTGCCCGTAAACATTGGCTTTCCAGTCGTCTTTATGTCCTTCCAGAATCCATTTCCGCAGCCATCCTTCGTCTTCGTTGAGCGGAAGATACCAGTGTTTTGTATCTTTCAAAACAGGCACATTGCCACTGAGGGCCGAGCGGGGATTGATCAGATCGAGCGGACTGAGTGAGGTGCCACAGTTTTCGCATTGATCGCCATAGGCGCGTTCGTTATTACAGTGCGGACAGGTGCCGGTGATATAACGATCGGCCAGAAACTGTCCGGCTTCTT
>CAZVKW010000292.1:0-2117 GCA_964627945.1 uncultured Lentimicrobiaceae bacterium | reverse complement strand
TCGCAGGAACCTTTACAAGCCGTAAAAGTGATGCTTTAAAAGATATTTCAGGTTATGCCTGCTTTGACTTTGATCATGTTTCTGAAGGTGATGTACTTAAACAACAACTTATCTCCGATCCTTCCCTTGATGTTCAAATGCTATTCGTTTCGCCCAGCGGAGATGGATTAAAAATGATTCTTTACAATGAAGATAGTGCAGATTACCCGGATTTCTACAGTTCTGTAATAAATTACCTCCATGAACACTATCCGTTGTTTGCATCAACACTTGATGCAAAAACAAAGGATATCGCCCGAACCTGCTTTGTTTGCCATGACCCGAATGTTTACATTAAACCAGATTATCTTGAATTATGCCAAAAATAAGTGACTTAAAAACGACACCATCCAAAGTAATTCCTGCACCAAAAAATAAGGTTTACCAACCATTGAATGAATCCTCAAATGAGGACATTTTCGGTTTCATCAAATCTGGTTTAAAAGAGCATTTCACTCCTGGAAACAGAAATGCATTTATCCATGTCTTTGCTTCGGATTGTAACCGGTTCGGAGTTTCGGAAGGTGATTGTCTCAATAACCTTTCGCAATATGCTGAATCAGACTTTCCAATAAGTGAAATTCAGCAGACCATCAGAAGTGTCTACAAGCGAACCGGTGAGCATGCAACCAAGATATTCAAGAAAAAAAATGGATTCAAAAATACTGCTGATAACACTTCTGTTATTGCAAACCGCCAGGTTTCAAAATCAGGCGAGGAAAAAAAACAAAATAATTCAGACAGGGCTGAACAGGAAAAGGCAATTCTTGATGATGCCATCAAAATTATCAAAGAGGCAAGCGGGGATCCTTTGGCAACGGCTAATGTCATTGTCCAGGTGGTTGAAAAACTGATCAGATTCGATTCGGTAAAACAGGATGTCCTCACAACGTTCATTTGTTCGGAAACAAATCTGTCCCAAAAATTGCTCAGATCAGAATTGAAAAAGGCCATCTCCAGGAAGATCCGGGAAGAAAAAGAAAATGGTGAATATTCTGATTCAATGGCTGTTGTTACCAGGGTTGAAAATTTCCTGAACAAACACTATAAAATCAGATACAATGACATCGCTAATGCCTTTGAACTGCTTGATCTGGATGCTGGTTCGACGGAGTGGGAGTCGATGAATGAAAATAGTATTTACCGCCAGCTTCAAAAAAATCACATTCCTTACTCTATGAGCGACCTTACGAGCCTTTTGCGCTCAAATTTCACGGAACATTATAATCCAATCAAAGAGTATTTCAGTGAAGGCAGAGCATGGGATGGTTTCGATCATATTGCTGACCTCTCCGGTTACATTAAAGTTGCCCGGGAGGATCGTAAACGATTTAAGAAAATGTTCAAAAAGATGTTCATCCGATCAGTAGCCTGTTCTCTTGAATACACCTTTAATAAGCATGCATTTATCCTGGTCCATGAAAAACAGAATTCCGGAAAATCAACCTTTTTACGGTGGTTGTGCCCACCTGATTTACAGGAATTTTACACTGAAAATATTAATACAGATAAAGACAGTCTGATTGCCTTAACCGAAAATTTCATCATTAATCTTGATGAGCTCTCCACCTTGTCGAAAATGGAATTGAATGCACTCAAATCTGTCATGAGTAAGGATAAGATAAAGGTACGTATTCCCTATGACCGCCGTCCCAGCCTTATCCAAAGGCGTTGCAACTTCGTGGGAAGTACCAACAGAACAGAATTTCTGAATGATGAAACCGGAAGCGTCCGCTGGATCTGTTTTCAGATTGATTCAATTAACTGGGACTACATAAACAATATTGATATTGACCAGGTCTGGGCGCAGGCATACTACCTGTTTACCCACAGCACAAACCGTTATGATTACCAGCTTAACGTAGAAGAGATTGAAGAAAACGAAGAAGCCAATCGTCAGTTCCTTGTTAGAACGACTGAAATGGAATTGCTTCAGCGTTTTTACATTCCTGGTGATGAAAATGATTTCGAGCAGTTTATGACTGCATCCGATATCATTGAAGCCCTCCAGAAGAAAGTTACCATTCCTTTAAAGCTGACTAAGGTTCAGATTGGCAAATCACTGGCCATGTTAGGCT
>CAZVKW010000291.1:0-2130 GCA_964627945.1 uncultured Lentimicrobiaceae bacterium | reverse complement strand
GTGTTTTGCTGATGGCTCTCTCCAACAAATTTGGTCATATCGTACTGAATACCAGCAATAAAAGCGAAGCAGCTGTTGGTTATGGAACGCTGTATGGCGATATGAACGGTGGTTTGTCGGTTTTGGGTGATGTTTACAAAACGGAGGTGTTCGAACTGGCGCGTTTTATCAATAAAGATGCAGAAATCATACCACTGAACACCATTATCAAACCACCTTCGGCAGAATTGCGTCCGGATCAGAAAGACAGTGACAGCCTGCCGGAATATGATATTCTTGACCAGATTCTGTATCAGTATATCGAATGCCGGAAAGGTCCTAAAGAACTGATTAATATGGGTTTCGATGAAAATACCGTGAATCGGGTTCTGAAGCTCGTCAATACCAATGAATACAAAAGGCACCAGACGCCTCCAATTCTCCGTGTTTCGCCAAAAGCGTTCGGAATGGGCCGCCGGATGCCTATTGTGGCCAAATATCTGTCGTGAAAACTACAGATTAATGGCTTCTACCGATTTGATTTCGGGAAGAGCTTTGCGAATGGTATTTTCAACACCGTTTTTCAGGGTCATGGTGCTGTATGGACAACTTCCGCATGCGCCCATCAGTTCAACATTCACTACATTGTCATCTGTAATCCCGACAAAACTAATGTCGCCGCCATCTTGCTGAAGATAAGGGCGAACCTGCTCAATGATATTTTTAACCTTGGTGATTAAGATTTCTTTTTCTTCTGTCATAGCTATATATTTTAAAATGAATTACTTACTTAATTAGGGAATTTGTCTTCTGATCTCGGCTGCAACCTTATCAAAGGATTTCGTGACTGGTGAATCGGAGTCAAGCGCGATCGGACTGCCTTTGTCACCGGCTTCTGAAATGGCTTCAACCAAAGGAATTTGTCCAAGCAAAGGGATTCCCAATCGCTGGGCAAACTCTTCTCCCTGACCTTTTCCGAAGATAAAATACTTCTTTTCTGGCATATCCGATGGTGTAAAATAGGCCATATTTTCAATCAATCCAAGCAAAGGAATCGTGAGTTTCTCCTGACGGAACATTGCTGCGGCTCGAATCACATCGGCAAAGGCCACTTTTTGCGGTGTTGTGACGATCACGGCTCCTGTGATGGAATACGACTGTGCCAGGGTGAGCTGAATATCACCTGTTCCCGGAGGCAGGTCGATCACCAAATAATCCAGAATTCCCCATTCGGCATCGCGAAGCAATTGATTCAGGGCGCTTGTGGCCATCGGACCGCGCCAGATCAGGGCTTTATCAGTATCCACAAAAAATCCGATCGAGAGGAGGCGTATTCCAAACTTTTCGATAGGAATGATTACGGGTTTTCCTTCACGTTCAAAAACACCGGGCTGTTCGTTCTCGACACCAAACATCATCGGTACCGAAGGGCCGTAAATATCGGCATCGACCAGTCCGACCATGGCACCCGAACGGGCCAAAGCGACTGCAAGATTAGCTGCAACAGTTGATTTACCAACGCCTCCTTTACCCGAAGCAACAGCAATGATATTTCTGACCCCGGCCAAAGGTCCGCGACCTTTTTCTTTCTCACTTACTGGAGTGATATTCACCTGAACATGCGCACCAAAAGCATCCTGAATGGCTTTTGTGGCAGAATTGGACACAATTTTCACAGCCGGATCATCCAAACGTGGAAATACAATCCGGATTTTTACCTCATCTTCACCTGTTTCAAAATCATCGATCATACCCAGATTGACAATATTATCACCCTTGGCGAAAAAAATAACCCCTTTCAGAACCTCAAGTATCTGACTCTTTGTTAATAACATCTTATTCTTATTTAGACTTCATTAATATAACCCCAAATGAATGGTACAAAGATAGGATATCTTTCATGACGAGAAAAGCATGAAGAATTTCAGGGTTAAATCTTATTTTGGTATACTGGCAGGATTCGAGTTGTTTTAAAATTGAAAAATTGTACATATTGAATTTAATTTCTCTTCACCTACTTATATAAAAATACTTTAAATTAAAATTTGACGGCTTAACATCTTGGAATTTAATTAAATGGGTGTGATTAATATAAGTCAAATCATCTTGGTTCGGCAAAACGACATTAAATTGTTTGGACTGCAAAACAAG
>CAZVKW010000290.1:0-2138 GCA_964627945.1 uncultured Lentimicrobiaceae bacterium | reverse complement strand
CCGGATAATCTACATCCGGAATCCGGATGTAAGTATTGTAAAATCAATCAATTAAAACAATAATAAAGGAAAAATTAAGGTGGACAGGGATGGCCTAAATGGAAATGAGAAAGGTCGTTAATGTATCTGATTGGCTGAGATTCAGCTTTTTCCGGATATGGTGCCGTGTTATCTCGATCGTAGCGATATTCAAATTGGTAAGACGGGCAATGTCCTTGGTAGATAGGTTCAGTCGAATCAACGCTGATACCTGTAATTCAGTTTTTGAAAGTTCGGGACTTATAGAAAGCAGTTTTTCAAAAAATGTGGAATGTAATTGCTTGAATACCAGTTCAAATTCGGCCATCGGATCTTTGGAAGCATCACGGGTCAGATCGCTCAGCACCTGTGCAAAGTATTCCTGATCTTTTTTCCGTGAAATCAACATTCTGAAAGGCATGAGTTTTTCCTTTACCGAACGGTTGATATGAATGAGATCGGTACGAACAAGTGACTGATAAACCAGTTCCTGCTCGTGAATCTGCTTTTCAATCTGGATTTTTTCAAATTCGATCTCCTGATTCCTCTTTTCCTGCTCCATCCTGCTGCTTTTCTCATCGGAGAGAATCTTTTGCTGTTTTATCTGTTTCTGTCTTACTAACATGATGTAAACGACAAATACGAATACAATCGTTCCGAGAATCAGGCCTAGCCGAAGAAGCCAAAGGCGTGATTTCTGTACCTCATTGTCCTTTTTCAGCAAGGCATTTTCATCTTCTTTTCTTTCCGTCTCATAACGTATTTTAAGAGCGGCGATTTCATTCTGTTTTTCAAGTGAGAGCAAACTGTCAGCAAGGTCTCTTGAAATTAAAACTGTCGTGTAAGCTTCGTCAAAACGGCCGAGTCCGGCCAAAATCTGCTGCTTGCGTTCGTAAAAAGCCGAAAGATTTGCATACAGCTGAAAGTGTTTTGACTTGCTGATGGCATTGTCAATAGCCTGCAAAGCCTGGGCTGAACGAGCTGTCTGATCATAAATCGAAGCGAGGGCCGACAAGGCATAAACCTGTCCTTCGGTGATGTTTTTTTGCTCACAGAATTGAATGATACTGTTCATTTCTTTCTCGGCTTCATCGAATTTTTGCTGGTTTTTGAGGATATTCCCGATATTGTAACGTACCAAAACCATATTCAGTGAGTCCTTCAGCTCGCTCATGATTTGATAAGCCTGTCGGTAAAAAACAATGGCTGAATCGCTGTTTCCGGCATTGCGGTATATAACTCCAAGATTCTGAATTCCGACAGCATACTCCCTTTTCAGATTTAGTTTCCTGTTGATTACAAGCGCCTTATTCATATATCTGATGGCCTCAGAATAATCAGCAGTTTTTACCAGCGTCATAGCCAGATTTGCCAGAGCTTTGGCCTGTTTCTGTTCATCTCCGCTTTGTTTACCGATTTTCAGGCTTTCGGTATAGTATTTTGCAGCCGTTGAATAATCCCCTTTAAAATTCTGAACCTCGCCTAGTCGCAGAAAAAAGTCTTGCTGGCTATCGGAATTCTTACTCTTCGTGGCCAGAGCAAGCCCCTTCCCAAAGATATGTCCGGATTGCTCAAAATTACCCAGATTGAGAAATAAATTTCCACGCAGGAGCAGACATTTTAAGATAAGGCTAGTATCATTTTTTTGCGTGGCAATTTCAGATGCTTTATCCAGCAGATTTACGGCAGTATCAAATGTACTCCTGTTACTATAAATCAATGACAATCCCAACAGTGTGTTTGCATAAGTTGTAGCATCAAGATAGGCGCTGTCATCCAGAATAATCCGGTACAATGAGTCAGCTCTGCCGGGATTGTAATGATATAATGAATCGGCCAAGATCAGCAACTCTGAGTTTCTGACCAAATTTTCATGCTTTTTTTGGTTCTGACATGACAAACACAGTCCGAAAACTAGTCCGAAAACAATAATGGAATATTTGCCAGATTTTATCATCTGATTGGTTGCCGATAATTATCAAATTCAGGCTTAAAAATAAACCATTATTACTGAAAAACAAAACAAAGCACTAAAACTTAAGAAAAGAGAAATAAAAGCCCTCCGCTTTCACGGAAGGCTTTGTCAAGCATATTCGATATCGCTTATTCTTCGAGCGATT
>CAZVKW010000289.1:0-2163 GCA_964627945.1 uncultured Lentimicrobiaceae bacterium | reverse complement strand
AGGTAAACGACATTACTTTCGACAAAGAAGGAAATGCCTGGGTTGCAACCGATGGAGGAGTGAGCTGTATTAAACAAAACCAAATGTCGCTGGCTGACAAGGAAAAAAATCTTTACGGACAACTGATGTACCGACACATTCGCGAACCCTGGACGTGCAGCAGTGTGCGGCTTGAAATAGCCGGAGACACCGCTTCCTGGAAACCCGAAGATGATGACAACGACGGCGAATATACAGGTGGTTATCTGGCTATGGAGAGTTTCAGGTACGCGGTAACAAAATCAGAAGATGCTCATCAAAAAGCCAGAAAAGCGTTCGAGTTTCTGCGTCAGTTACAGACCGTGACCGGAACGCAGGGATTTTTTGCGCGCTCGATTGTACCGCCAACCTGGACTAAAGTACATGATGTAAACCGGAAATATACTGAACATGAATTAGCCGAAGAACTGGTGAAAGACCCTCGCTACAAACCTGTTGAAGAACGCTGGCGACTTTCGGCAGATGGAAAATGGCTGTGGAAAGGCGACACCAGCAGCGATGAAATGGACGGGCATTACATGGCCTATTTCTATTTTTATGAATTTGCTGCAAACGACGAGGAAAAACAAATGGTTCGCGACCATGTAAAGAAACTCACGGACGAACTTATCCTGAATAATTTCAACCTGATTGATATTGACGGAACTCATTCGCGCTGGGGAGTCTGGTCGCCGGATCAACTGAAAGGCGACCCCGACTGGGCATCAGAGAAAAGTCTGAACTGTTTCGAATTACTGGCTTATCTGAAGCTGGCTTACGGAATTACCGGCGATGAAACTTATCAGAAAGAATATCTGCGGCTTATCAACGACGAAGGCTACCTCGAATTGGCCAAAGGCATTAACTCGAAAAATCCAGCCTGGCAGATTTACTTCGATTTGACCATGGAAGGTTATCTTTTCCCAATTCTTTTCCGTTATGAAAAAGATCCAAAAATCATGGCCGTTTACAGAGATATGCTCGAAAAGTGGATGGCTCACCAGAAAGCAGGAGAAAATCTCATCAACAATATGGCTTACACCCTTTGCACAGGTAAAAAAATCAATGTTGAACAGACCATCAGTTTTTTAAAAGATACTCCCCTCGACCTCATTGACTGGACCTTTGACCATACCAAACGCGAAGATGTGAAAGTGGTTCGAACCCCGATTCTGGAAGAAGTGCAGATTGACAAACTGCCACCGGCAAGCATCCGGGCAACGGTACGCTGGGACAAAAATCCGTGGTCGGCTGTAAACGGCAATCCCAATTCGATGCGCGAACCGGTTTTCTGGCTCTGGCCATACTGGGAAGCACGGTATTTGGGAATAATTAGGGAGTGATTTCACCCTTCGACTTCGCTCAGGGTGACCGTCAGACTGAGCGTAGTCGAAGTCTGATTTCACAAGCTAAACAATATTGAATGAACATTTGAAAATATGGATTTATTGAGATTTTTTAAAACAAAGTTGAACCCACTCCGGGGTTCCAATTCATTGGTTCATTTGCCTCCGGTTTACACCGGAGGTTATTCAAATTCAAGTCTTTCAGACTTAAAAGACAAAAACCCTGAAAAGGGTTTGATTTGAATAACCGTGGGTGATAACCCACGGAGGGCAAAGCTGATAAAAACTCAGCCCTGAATGGGCTGAACAACATGATAGATAACTTGAATAAAAATTATATTTATGAAAGCAAAAGTTAGATTTAAATGGGCAATTGTATCGGTTCTTTTCTTTACGCAATTGAGTGTTTTCGCCCAACCCAACATGCTTTGCCAGGGTGCCTACTGGACAGAAGATGAGGCCAACATCCTCATGAAGAAGTGGGCCTCTGAATGGACAACCCGCGCTGACTGGGAAAAACGCGCCGAAATCATTCGACAGGGTTTGATAACAGGTATGAAATTTGACCAAATGCCAAAGGTGAACAACAATTTCAAACCCGTCATTCACAGCACCCGCGAAATGGATGGGTACATCGTCGAAAACATTGCCATCGAAAGTTTTCCGGGGTTTTATATTACCGGAAATCTGTATCGTCCGCTGAAAACAAATAAGAAATGTCCGGCCATTATTACTCCTCACGGACATTGGGAAGACCGACGGTTTATGGAAGAGTATCAAATCAGGTGCGCTAGTTTTG
>CAZVKW010000288.1:0-2177 GCA_964627945.1 uncultured Lentimicrobiaceae bacterium | reverse complement strand
AAGGAACCATGATGAAGTACGGAACCATGTGCAGCTATGGCACGCAGGAAATTGCATCGTACTTTAATGCAGCCATCAATTCCAAAAAAATAGCAGCCGTCATCCTGGATATTGATTCTGGTGGCGGTTCAGTCAATGCTATCTCTCCATTATCCAACATTCTTTCGCTGAAAACCAAACCTGTTGTTGCCTTGTGTGATACATCCGCAAGTGCAGCCTATTGGATTGCATCTGGTGCCGACCACATCATGGCCGACAACAACCTGTCGGCCGGCTTCGGCTCCATCGGGGTTGTTACTTCTTTCGTGGATATGCAACCTTACTGGGAAAAACAGGGCGTGAAATTCCATACCATTTATGCCAAAGAAAGTAAAGACAAGAATCTTGCATTTGAGAAAGCCCTGAATGGTGATTATGAAATGATGCAGGACGAAATTCTTTCACCCCTGGCTATCGCCTTCCAGAGCCAGGTAAAAAAAGCACGCGCTGGAAAACTCAACGAAAAAGAACCGGGACTGCTTTCCGGTAAAATGTTCCTGGCTGAAGCTGCAATGAAGAATGGTTTGATTGACAGCATCGGCAACATGCAAAAAGCAATATCCAAAGCCCTTGAGCTTGCCGATATCAAAAAATTCATGAATTCCTAAACTACCCATTAATAACCTTAAAACAATGACAGAGTTTCAAAAAATCAAATCACTTGTCTTATCCACACTCGGATTGCAATCATTTGCAACCGAAAAGGATAAAGTAGTCTTTACCGAAGACCAGAAAACTGCGATCAGAAAAGAGTATGCTCTTTTCGGTGAAGGCTTCGTCGAAAAATTCTCAGAGGCACTCAACAATGAGATTGCCAACACATCCGCACAAGATCAGGCACAAGCTTTAAAAACCATGCTTGATTCAGTAAGAGCTGAAAGCGCAAAACAGATTTCAGAAATGAAATTGGAATTGCAATCCGCTAAAGCAGATATTGCAAAATTGAGCAAGGCACCGGAACTTGAAGAAGAAATTAAGCAAATCCAGGGAGCGAAAACAGTTCCATTTCAAATCAACAAAAAAGCAAAACACAACAAATGGGTTGAAATGATGATGTCCGGCGAACTGCCTGATGATGTTTTTGCTTCCGGTGACACAATGGATGTTGATGATCTGAAAGCAGAGTTCGGAACATACATCTCGCAAACGGATAAACCAATCCTGAAAAAACTTACGCAGCCGACAACAACCATGAAGTTTATGACTACGAAAGTAGCTATTACCGAATGGCAGGCTATTGAGGCTTCATGGACTTCGGTAGTTCAACAGTTTAACAACAAATGGACGCCAAAAAGTACCGGAAAATTCACTCCGATCAGGATCATAAATCGCCGTCACAAAATCAACGTGGCTATTACTCCGGATCACATTAACGATTCGTGGTTGAGTTACCTGTACGACGAAGGACTTACTCCGGTGGAAATGCCAATCACAAAATATATCATCTACCAGCACATCATTCCCAGGGTTGCTGATGATCGTGAAAAACATTTGATTGCCACCGGTAAATACACTCCAATCAATCCAGTGCTTCAAACAGGTGATGCCGGACAGGAAACCGGATTATCCATGGATGGTTTCATCACTCAGCTTGTAACGCTTTATGAGAATAGAGCCAACAACAATGTGAACTTCATCAATCTTGGCCAGTTGACGCATGCCAACGTTTTGGACAAAATGGAAATGTTTGTTGATTCGATTGACAGGTTGATGAGAAAGAAAACCGAACTCATTTTCATGTCGGATACAAATTACAAGTTGTACAAACGTACTTACCGTGATACATATCCAACCTCGAAAAATGATGACAAAAATGAGGATAAGATTGATTTCAGCTCACAGCGTCTTCAGGTTCTCGACAGTATGGACGGTATTAACCACTTCTTCACCACACCGCAGGAAAACTTTATCCGCCTTCGTCACAAAAATGATGGCTCATCAAAAATCTGGCTTCAGGCAGTTGATTATGATGTTAAAGTATTTGCCGAATGGTGGGAAGCCTGCGGCTTCGCCATCGAAGAGGCCATCTTTGCCTACATTGATCCGCTCCAGGTTATACAAGGGTATGCCGTCGCCGGTGATGCTGCCAATCTGAAAGATTACATGCTTACCGAAGCCGGTGTTACCGGTTACCAGGC
>CAZVKW010000287.1:0-2178 GCA_964627945.1 uncultured Lentimicrobiaceae bacterium | reverse complement strand
GATCTGTTATTGAGCAACCATTATGCCGATTGCATGGCACCCTGCAAACAAACCTGTCCGGCAGGTGTGGATGTTCAAGGCTATATTTCTCTCATAGATAAAGGCCGTTATTCTGATGCTGTTGCCCTCATCAAGGAAACAAACCCATTGCCTGCCATCTGCGGACGCGTTTGTGTTCGTCCGTGCGAGGCTGCTTGTCGCCGTAACCTGATGGAAGAAGGCGCTGCAGTAGGGATTGATTACCTGAAACGCTTTGCTGCCGATGCTGATCTGGCTTCAGCCGACAAATATGTTCCGGCACTCAAACCTGATACCGGTAAAAAAGTGGCCGTAATTGGTGCCGGTCCGGGCGGGCTATCGACTGCCTGGTTCCTGAGACTCGAAGGTCATGAAGTAGAGATTTTCGAATCCGCTCCAAAACCGGGCGGATGGCTTCGTTTCGGGATTCCGGAATACCGCCTTCCGAACGATTTACTCGATATGGAGGTGAAAAATATCACTGATCTGGGCGTGAAAATCCATTACAACCAACGACTGGGCCAGAACCTGAGTTATGAAACCGTTCAGAAGAATTTTGACGCAACCATACTTACAATCGGTTCCCAGAAAGGAACCTCGGTCGGTTGCCCGGGTGATGACGCCGAAAATGTGTTTTCGGGCATCGATTTTCTGAAAAACATGGAAGTGACCGGTCAGCGTTACGATTTCAGGGAAAAAACTGTTGTCGTTGTTGGTGGAGGAAATACAGCCATGGACTGCTGCCGCACTTCGATCCGTTGCAAAGCTGAGAAAGTTTATGTTGTTTATCGTCGTACCGAAAAAGAAATGCCTGCCAACCCAATCGAGATTCATGAATCAAAGCTGGAAGGTGTTGAATATCTGTTTCTTACCAATCCGAATGAGATTATCAAAGACGAAAACGGAAAGCTGAAATCACTCATCCTGAGCCGGATGACGCTGGGTGAACCCGATGCTTCGGGCCGTCGCCGCCCTGTTCCTATGCCCGGATCAGAATTTGAATTGCCTGCCGATTTTATTCTGGCTGCCATCGGACAAAAAACCGACGTCAATTTCATCGACAATATGAATGCCCACGCCAAAGGCGGAAGTCTGAAAATGACTCGCTGGGGTGATATCGAAGCGGATAAAAATACCCTGCAGACCGGCATTCCGTCGGTGTTTGCTGCCGGTGATGGCGTTACAGGTCCGGCCACGATCATCGAAGCCATTGCCCAGGCCAAAATTGCTTCACGTTCATGCAGTCAGTTTCTGAAAGGAGAGGCTCTTTCGCTTCCCGGAAAGGAATTCCTGAGCAAACGCGACAATTTCAAAACACAGATTGCAGAAGAATACAAGCATAAATATACCCATCAGCATCGTCATGAAATGCCGGTGCTCGATCCTGCAAAACGCAGCAATTTCTCGGAAGTTGAGCTTGGTTATGAAAACGCAGTAATCGCCCATGAAGAAGCACAACGTTGTCTGGAATGTGGCTGTACAGAATATTATACCTGCGATCTGAAAAAACATTCAACAGCATACAATGCTGAACAGAAAGCATTTGCAGGCGATTTTCAGGAATATGACATCGATTTCAGACATCCGTTTATCGAGATCGACAACAACAAATGTATCCTTTGCTCACGCTGCATCCGTATCTGCCGTGAGGTGGTCGGAGCCGGAGCACTTGGGCTTGTCAACCGCGGATTTAAGAGTTATGTGGCACCGGCAATGGGACTTCCATTACAGGAAACCAGTTGTGAAAGCTGCGGAATGTGCATTACGACTTGTCCAACGGCGGCCATTACAGAGAATTTCCCATTCAAACCCGGACCTCTCAAACTCGAAATGATCGAAACCATCGATCCGTTTGGATCGGAAGGATTTGAAATCGGACTTCTGCATCATAAAGGACTGTTTTACAAGGCCTCACCAGTTGAAGGAAGCGTTAACAGCTTCAATTTTATCAACCGAAACGCGATGTTTGGTTATAAACATCTGAATGTTCCGGGACGAATTACCCAACCAATGTTGAAACAGGACGGGAAATTTGTGTCTATTTCTTTTGAAGAAGCCCTGAACATCATCACCGACAGAATACGACTGGTTGAAGCCGATGAAAACGCATTCTTTGGCGGCGCCCGTTTGAGCAATGAGGAATTGTATCTGGTGCAGAAA
>CAZVKW010000286.1:0-2188 GCA_964627945.1 uncultured Lentimicrobiaceae bacterium | reverse complement strand
GCAGTGTGGTCATGTACAATCTGAAAGAAATGATTGGCGAAGAAAAGGTGAATATAGCACTTCGATCGCTCATTGATGAGTTTGCTTACAAACAACCACCTTATCCAACTTCCCATTCTGCCATCCGTGCTTTTCAGAGAGTAACGCCCGACAGTCTGCAATACCTGATTGGCGATCTTTTTGAAAATATCACCCTGTTCTCAAACCGAACTGTGAAAGCCGAATACCGGAAAATTGGAGATGAGTATGAAATTAGTCTCTCGACAAGTTCGGAAAAGTTCAGGGCAGATACACTTGGAAAAGAAAAGCAGATCCCTGTGCTGGATTATATTGATGTTGGTGTTTTTGCCGAACCGGAAAACAAGAATAATCTGGGTAAAGCACTGGTGTATAAACGCTTAAAAATTTCAAGCAAAGAGAATGTCTTCATATTCCGAACGTCGGAAAAACCTTATCAGGCCGGAATTGACCCGTATAATTATCTGATCGACCGACTGCCGGAGGATAATCTTCGGAAAGTGGAAGAATTATAAAGTTTATTAACTGAAAACGGACCTGTTACTTATGGTCCGTTTTCTTTTTATAACAAGAGATATTCCCTTCTATTATCATCATTTCAGTAAACCTATCTGAAGAATTCCTTAATTTGTCAGATTTAAAATTCAGGTTGCGGCCTCGCTATACTTGCATTGTTTGGATTTGATCATGCAATTTTGAATCGAAATTTTTCCAATAAAATTTGATACAGATTACTTTTTAATTGCATTGGATTTAATTTTTAAAATGCGTACTTTTACGATAACAATCGTAAAACTAAATCATAGAAAGTATGGAACACAAAATCTGGTATGATGAAGAAAAAAAAGTTATTTATCTTCAGGTAAAAGGGGATCTCAATTCGGATGAGACCTTGGTTTTGGGCAAAACCTGCATTCAATTGCTCGAAGGGAAACCTTACAGGCAAATGATCGTTGATTTGCAGGGATTTAAAAATATGGAAAGCCGAGAAACACGATCAGTATCCAATCGAATGCTTAATCAGGCCGGGATAACAGATGTGGCTTATGTTGGTGCCAGTTCAGCCGCACGCATGATCGCAAAAGTATTGATGAAACTGGGCTCGTTAAAGGCAGCTTCAGACTTTTTTAAGGGTTTCGATGAAGCAAATAAATGGATTGAAAAAAGGAGACAATTGTCATGAAAGAATCAATTAACGTTAAAAATTTTAAGAACCGGATTGACCGTATTGAGGATATCCTTGCTTCCGTTGCTGCCGGTGATATGGAAGCACGTATTGAGTCAGACATTGAAGACGATTTCAGTGGTATAGAAGCCGCTATCGATCTGCTGATCAATGATCTTACTGATGAACTGCGTGAAAGGATGAAGGCTCAAAAAGAACTTGAATCCAGACTTTCGAAAATTCAGGAGCAGCAGAAAACAATCCTGCAGCAGCAGGAAGATTTATTGGAATTGTCGAGTCCGGTGAGCAAAGTCTGGGATAATATTTTGATTCTGCCTGTTATTGGCACGCTCGATAGTCAGCGGACCCAGGTGATGATGGAGAATCTGCTTCAGAAAATCGTTGAAACAGGATGCACAATATCCATTCTCGATATTACAGGTGTTCCGACAGTGGATACACAGGTTGCCAACCATTTGTTGAAAACTGTAACAGCAGCAAGATTGCTTGGCGCTGAGTGTATTATTTCAGGGATCAGTCCGGCCATTGCACAAACCATCGTTCACCTTGGGATTGATTTATCAGCGATCCGAACCAAAGCCACTCTGCAGGACGCCATGATTTACTCCATGAAACAAAACAAGCGCAATGAAGAAATCAAGGCGCTTGGAAACATTGCCTTACCCAATGAAAATGAAGGATAAACGGCCATGAACCAATATGAAAAACGAATCCCGATCATCAAAATCCACGATTTTCTGATCGTGCCCATTCAGGTGGATATGCATGATAAACAAGCCATACAGCTACAATCTCAGATTCTCGAAGAAATTTCAAGAACCCGTGCAAAAGGAGTGCTGATCGATATTTCGGTGCTAGAGATGGTTGATTCCTTTATTGGCCGAATGCTCTCAGGAATGGCTTCTATGGCGTCTATTATGGATACATCTGTGGTAATCGTTGGGATGCAGCCGGCAGTGGCCATTACACTTGTCGAACTTGGGC
>CAZVKW010000285.1:0-2190 GCA_964627945.1 uncultured Lentimicrobiaceae bacterium | reverse complement strand
TCACGCCGGCGTTTCTGGAAAGGTCAATACACAAGTGATAAAATTTCGGCTTATCAGACACTTTATACCTGTCTTGAAACTGTTGCAAAACTGGCATCTCCCATTGCACCATTCTTCAGCGAACGTCTGTTCCTCGATCTGAATCATGCGACAAAGAAAAGTGATTGCGAATCGGTTCATCTGACCTTGTTCCCTGTTGCCGATGAAAAAATGATTGATAAGGCTTTGGAAGAACGCATGGAAATGGCCCAGATGGTTTCGTCGATGGTGCTTTCGCTGCGTAAGAAATCAAATATCAGAGTACGTCAGCCGCTGAACAAGATTATGATTCCGGTAAACAGCATCCAGATGCAACAGCAGCTTCAGGAAGTTGAAAATCTGATCCTTTCGGAAGTAAATGTGAAAAGCATTGATTATCTGGGTGAAGACGCCAATATCCTGGTGAAAAAGATCAAACCTAACTTCAAAACATTGGGTCCGCGACATGGAAAGCTGATGAAACAAATCAGTGCAGCTTTTATGGCATTCAGTCAGCCGGATATCCGTTCGATAGAACTGAACGGTGGAAAATCCATTGTTTTTGGAGATGAAACGGTAGAACTCACGATGGAGGATGTCGAAATCCTGACGGAAGATATTCCGGGCTGGTTGGTAGCAACACAGGACCATCTTACGGTTGCCCTCGACATGACTCTCACTTCGGAATTGGTACAGGAAGGCCTTGCCCGTGAAGTAGTTAACCGTGTTCAGAATATGCGTAAAGATGCTGGTTTTGAGGTAACTGACACGATCGTGCTTCAGATAGAATCGCATATCAATCTTGATCAGGCTTTACTTGCACATAAAGACTATATTTGCTCCGAAACGCTTGCTGTTCTGGAGATAATTGAGCATCTTGAAGGCACGGATGTAACTGAAAATGAGATAACTGAATCACTCACTGTCCGTATCAGAATCAGGAAAAGCTAAGCGATAATGAATTTTTAACATAGCAATTTATCTTCAAGAATAAATTGTATTATATTTATACCGGATTCATGAATTGAATCGTTGTTGGAACTAAATAATTAATGTCATGAAAGAGCAAGACAAAGTACAAAATCCCGAATCGAAAAAGAACCGATATTCGGATGAGGAGTTGGAAGAATTCAGAGGAATCATACTTAAGAAACTTGAAACTGCCAGAGCTGACCTGAAATTACTTTCCGAAGCGCTTTCCAATACCCATGACAATGGCACCGACGACACATCACCCACCTTCAAGGTTCTTGAAGAAGGATATCAGGTATTGTCGAAGGAAGAAAACGGAAAACTGGCTGCACGTCAGGAAAAATTCATCAGCAATCTTGAAAACGCCTTGATTCGTATCGAAAATAAAAGTTATGGCATCTGCCGTGTAACCGGAAAACTGATAGCTAAAGAACGTCTGCGCATTGTACCCCACGCTACTTTGAGTATGGAAGCCAAGTTGCAGCAAAAAGAGAGTTAAGCGATGGCCTTCAAAAGCCCGTATGTTTATGTCTGTTCATCCCCGGAATCTGTTTTCGGGGGTGAATTGTTTTAACCCAATCCCTGAATACCTTTGAAACGTCCGATTATCATTGTTTTTCTTGTGCTTCTGCTCGATCAGTTGCTCAAGTTTTATATCAAGACACATTTCACCATGAACGAAGAAGTTGCCGTTGCCGGTAACTGGTTCATTCTGCATTTTACCGAGAACAACGGAATGGCCTTCGGGATGCAGTTTGCCGGTGAATGGGGTAAGCTCACCCTGAGCATCTTCCGCATTCTGGCATCCATCGGTATGGTAGTGTATCTGTTTGTTCTGACGCGTAAAAAAACCGCGTTCGGTCCAATTCTCGGTATTTCACTCGTGCTCGCCGGAGCGCTTGGAAATATTATCGACAGTGCTTTTTATGGACTTGTTTTTAGTTCAAGCACCTATCATAGTCTGGCCGAATTTATGCCCGATGCTGGCGGTTATGCCGGATTTTTGCATGGAAAAGTAGTCGATATGCTTTATTTTCCGATTCTGGTGATCGAACAGGCAAAAGCACCATCCTGGATCCCCGATTTTCTCTTCGGACTCGATGGCTATTTCATCTTTTTCAGGCCGGTATTCAATATTGCCGATTCGGCCATCACCACTGGTGTGCTTTGGCTCCTGCTTTTCGAAAGAAAGTTCCTGAA
>CAZVKW010000284.1:0-2194 GCA_964627945.1 uncultured Lentimicrobiaceae bacterium | reverse complement strand
TTATACGATTCATCAATGCATCCCTGTAATAGAGAAGATCGCCATTGTCAATAATACCTGCGAATTTATTACCTGATACATGTTTAGCAAGCATTTCACGGGCAATACTTTCCGGCAAGGATGTATTATCTGAAAGATATCCGGCCATTTGCAACAACAATCTTTCCTGCTCTTTTAAGGTTTGTGCTGCAAGTATTAAAGCATCATTTAAAAGTGTCCTGACTTCATCATTTATCTGCTGATTGCTGTCAAACACTGCATCGTTGGTTAAAGGTGATGCTACCTGGTAAAAATATTGCGTGTCACCCATACCGCAACTTTTTACCATATCTGAAGCGAAATTGGTAGCACGCTCAATGTCTGATTCAGAGCCGGTTGTTACATTTTCATTCCCAAAAACAAAGCGTTCGGCAGCATAGCCGCCAAGCATCATAGCCAGATGATTCAGAACCTGAAAACGGGAAATATATTCCCAATTCTTGCGGGCATGAATAAATCCTCCCATTCCTGAATCTGCTGTAACAGAGTAAATGGCATCAGGCACTGTGCGCAACAGTATCATTGATAACACAGCATGGCCACTTTCATGAACGGCACTGATGGCCTGCATATCATCACGGCGATTTCTACGCAATGATTCCAGATTGAGATTTTGCATGATTTCGAACGAATGAAGAACAGTTTTGCCTTTTTGATATTGGATAGTAATTCTATTTTCGTTGGCAAAAAGCATTACCTTAGAACATGGCAACTTATTTAGGACCAGTTGGCTTACAATTAGCCCCAATTTTGAGGTTATGATCTGATTTATTGTTGAAAAAACCGGTCTGGTTCCTTGCGTAGGATAGACACCCTCTTTGTAAATCAAATCAGTAATGGAAGGATCATAAGCTAGCTGTATGCTGTATGTTTTATTGAAATTCAACCTGATACGTTCCAGTTCCTTCTGAATTATCAGGTTATACGAAGTACTGCTGAATGCCGGGTATATGATATGATTATTACCTAATCTTGAAATCTGTTCACTCCGGAACCTGATATCAAGCAGGGCATTTTTGATATGTGAAAGCGTGATCTTTTTCGATAAGCTGTGGAACTCATCAGCATTCAGGTCGGGATTAAAATCCCTTGCCATAGTATAAGCCCTGTCAAGGTTTCCCATCACAAAGATTAGGGATCTGGAACAATCAAGTATTTTGGGCTTTTCCAATTGCTTTAAAAGACCATTTAGGAATACAATTGTCTGTAAGCCATCAAGTTTAGCCAGGTGATCCCTTACCTGGTATTCCATTAGAAAGTCATCAAGTTCAAGATCACAGACATCGTCGTAATAACCAGGCGGATAAAACCAAACAGTATCAGTTTCTTCAACCGATTTGAAATTGTCATTCACTATTTTATTGTGAACATCCTTGCCCGATATTACACATCCACCTGCAACGACTACACCGTTTTTCAAAGCGTTTTCCAGTTTTTTTCTGATGAAAAGCACCCTGTAATAAGGTCTCGAATAGTAATTATACTCAAGCATTCCAGAATCAAGCAGGTCCCAAAGGCCTTCCGGATGATTTTTCGAATAAGGCAGATGTTGAAATTCATCAAGCCCCATAATCATTTGTTTACTACCTGACGTCCGGTTGATTTCTTCAATATCGTCCATGCCGAGGGATTTTTTATCTCCCTTCATATCAAAGTGAAAATACTTTTTCTCGTAGCCAATTAATTGTGAAAATCGTTTTATCAGACTGGTTTTTCCCGTGCCGGTCAATCCCCAAAGGTTTATTATTGCAGGCCGTTCCTGCAGATCAGGAAATAAGAACCATGTACATGACAGGTCAATCACCTGATCGATGACGTTGTCGAGTCCAATAAACTCTTTCTTAAGTTCTATTCTTGCTGATTCGAGAATATCACGTTTTGTGACCAGATCACTGTATAGAGATGAGGTGTTCTTTTTCATTGCTTTTTTGTTTTCAGCAAAGATGCAATGAGAGGTTCGCCAATATGTGGCGTAGATAAAAATAAAATCTAGATATACTTTTTTATTGATTCAGTCAGAATCTCTTTTACCTGGTTTGCCAGAGATTCCGGCTCCAGAACCCTGACTTCTTTACCATACATCAATATTCGTTGAAGCAGTTCATAATTAGGCGCAACAAATAATCCAAAAATTACTTCATTGCCATTTTCAGAT
>CAZVKW010000283.1:0-2195 GCA_964627945.1 uncultured Lentimicrobiaceae bacterium | reverse complement strand
TCATCTCACTAAAATACCGATAAAACCACGCAATCGTCTCAATTCCCTGATAGAAATGATTAATCGGATAGTTTTCGTTAGGAGAGTGGATGGCATCCGATTCAAGGCCAAAACCCATCAGTACCGATTTGATTCCCAGCACTTCCTCAAAGGTTGAAATAATCGGGATGCTGCCACCGCTGCGCATTGGGAGGGGACGTTTACCCAGCACCTTTTCATAGGCTTTCTCAGCGGCTTTGTAGGCTGGAAGATCGATCGGACAGATATAGGCCTGTCCGCCATGCAACGATTCAACCTTGATTTTCACTGAGGTTGGCGCTGTCTTTTCAAAATGGGCTTTCAGCAAATCAGCAATCTTTTCGTGGTTCTGGTTTGGAACCAGTCTGCACGAAAGTTTCGCGAATGCTTTGGAAGGAAGCACGGTCTTGGCTCCTTCACCTGTATAACCGCCCCAGATGCCGCACACATCAAAAGTGGGCCGGATACCGGTATGTTCGGTGGTGGTATAACCTTTCTCACCGCGAAGTTCTTCCACGCCGATGGCTTTTTTATAGATTTCCTCGCTGAAAGGAGCTTGATTCAGCAGACGGCGTTCTTCGGGTGTGGCTTCGAGTACATCATCATAAAATCCGGGAAGGGTGATATGTCTGTTGGTGTCGAACATCGAGCTGATCATTTCCGAAAGCACCACGATAGGATTGGCCACCGCACCGCCAAACAGACCCGAATGCAGATCACGGTTGGGACCGGTTATCTCAACCTGCCAGTAGGCCAGACCACGCAGTCCGGCTGTGATTGAAGGTATATCGGCACGCAGCCAGCTGGTATCCGACACAAGGATGATATCTGCTTTCAGCATTTCTTTGTTTTCACGACACCAGTCGCCGAGGTTCACCGAACCAATTTCTTCTTCCCCTTCGATCATGAATTTGACATTACAGGGCAGACTGTTGGTTTTCACCATGGCTTCGAATGCTTTAGCATGCATAAAGCTCTGACCTTTGTCGTCATCGGCACCTCGGGCAAAGATTTTTCCATCGCGGATTTCCGGTTCAAAGGGCGGTGATTGCCACAATTCGATCGGATCGACCGGCATCACATCATAATGTGCATAAATAAGGATAGTGGGCAGTTTCGGATCGATGATTTTACGACCGAAAACAACCGGATTACCCTTGGTATGCATCACTTCGGCATGATCGGCACCTGCTTTCAGGATGCTGTCTTTCCAGTATTCGGCTGCACGCAGCATATCAGGTTTATGGTCGGCCAGTGAACTTACAGAAGGGATACGGATCAGTCCGAAGAGTTCGTCGAGAAAGCGCTGGCGGTTTTCGTCAATATATTTTGCAATGTGTTCCATGGATTATTTTTTTGATAAAAGTAGAAATTTTTAGCAAATGGGAAGATGGTTTTCATGAAAAGACTTCACTCACAGATGGGACGATATGCTTAATTTAATCGTTTTCCTCGAACTGAAGCCCCTTAGCACCGAAATCCGTACCTTTACCCAAACAAAGCTCAGGTATGAAGAAAATACGTGTCGCTATCAACGGATTTGGCCGCATTGGCCGGATCAGCCTGCGGCAGATGCTGAAAAGAGATGAAATTGAGATCGTTGCCATCAATGATCTCGGACAGCTTGATAATCTGGCACATCTGTTCAAATACGATTCTGTTCACGGTCCGTTTCAGGGCGAGATTTCTGTGGCTGATAATTCTATCCTGATCAATGGAATTCCTATCAGGGTTTACAACATCTCCGATCCTGCCTGTTTGCCGTGGAAAGAACTTGCAATTGATGTGGTGATAGAGTCTACAGGACTGTTTGTGCATCCTGAAAAGGCGATTTTGCATGTGACTGCTTCCGGTGCCCGGAAAGTGATTATATCCGCTCCTGCCAAAGATGAGGCTGAAGAGGTAAAATATATTGTTCTGGGAGTGAATGATCATCTGATCGACCGTGAAGATGTGATCATCTCCAATGCCTCCTGCACCACCAACAATGTGGCGCCACTTATCAGGATTCTGGACGAAAACTGGGGGATTGAAGAAGGATTCATCACCACGGTGCATTCTTATACCAAGGATCAGAATCTGGTGGACGGACCGCATACCGACTGGCGGCGGGGCAGAGCGGCAGCTTATTCAATCGTACCGACCACCACAGGAGCTGCCAAAGCCGCAACACGTAT
>CAZVKW010000282.1:0-2211 GCA_964627945.1 uncultured Lentimicrobiaceae bacterium | reverse complement strand
AGTTGTGAAGAAGTTTATTATGAAAATTATTTAATCTGCGGCTTAATTCAACTAATATTTTTGATATTATTTAATCTTGTCTTTCCTATTTGGTTAACACTTGAATAAATGTCGAGTTTTCTATGTTTTTCTAAATAGATTTCTTAGCTTAAAAAAATAGATATACATTTAGTTAATTGTATGATATTCAATTTAATATAATAAATATTGTATTAAATTGTTCAAATTCTTCTTATATTTTCCAAATTTATTGTGCTTCACATATTTATGAATCAATCTATTTGTTGTTAACAAACTGGCTTTCTTACCTTTGTATCATGCTTTATTTAAAACAATCTAACCTTCCACGACTATTAAAAATATCAACTGTCTTTTTGATCATTTTTCTGTTTCTTTTTGTTTTCGGATCTAATGCATCTGATTCAGAATCAGAAAAATACGAAAATATTTCACAAAAGATTGTATTAAATTCAGCCATAGATAGTCTGGCATGGGCAGATACTTTGTTTAATCGGGGTTTGGCCTTCAATGATGATATGAATTATCTTGAAGGGGAGAAATATCTTTTTCAGGCTATGGCAATTGCCGAACGGCTGAAAGATATCCGACTTTTGGGGAAAATTAAAAACAATCTGGCAGAGAGTTACAGCATGACAGGCAGGCACGAAAAAGCTGAAACAGAGTATCATGAGACCTATCAACTTTACAGCTCCATTCCCGATACCAATGCGATGTCAGTCATTTTGATCAATCTGGGTGATGAATATGCAAAAACAGGTCGTACAGAGTTGGCAGCAGAAACGGAACTCAAAGCAATCAAACTGAAAGAAACTAGTCACGATTATCGCAAACTTGCGTTTTATTATCAAAAACTTGGTGAATTATTTATTGAACGTGACAATGCCAAATGGGAAGAATATGCCATGAAGGCACTTGCTTTAAGCAGAACAAAAGAATTTACAACTAGCAGTGCCACGATAGCCGTTTATAATGATTTAGGAGCGATCTGGCGTATAAAAGATAATTATGCAATAGCTGCAGCATTTTATGATACCATGTATCAGAAAGCGGTTGAAGCAGGATCCAGAAAAGGGATATCAACAGCAACCTCCGAAAGAGCCTTACTTCTTTTTGATATGGGAAAATATGACGAAGCTCTGCCAGTCGCAAAAGAAGCGTATGACATTATTAAGGATACTGACGATAATTATAAAATCGCATACGAAGGAATTTTGATTTCACGCATTTTGTTAAAACTGAACCGTGATGCTGAGGCTGTTAATCTGCTTAATCAAGCATTATTGACAGCAGAGAAGGCTGAATTATTGCCCGAAGTCCTGGAAGCAAAAAAATATCTGACGCAGGCATATCATCAGATTGGAAATTACAAAGAAGCCTTTGATTTTCAAACCCAATGGATCATGATGAAGGATTCGCTGGATGGAATAGAAGTAAGAAACACCCTGAATGATATTGAAACCCGGTTTGAAACTGAGAAAAAGCAACAGCTTATCGACAGACTGAATGAAAAAAACCTCGAGCATGAAAAAAGAAATAAACTGTTTATCGGTTTACTTTTTGCTTCATTCTTGGTGTTAATCCTGCTTGTTTTTATTATTTGGCTGAGAAACAAAACTTTACGACAAAATCGCATTCTGCATCTGAAGGAGCAGGAAATCATGAGTCTCGAAAATCTTCATTTGGTTTATGACCTTGAATATAAATCACGCGAATTAACTGCAGCTGCGGTACATCTGATGAATAAAAATGTAGTTTTGAATGACTTGAAAGGAAAAATCGCCGGTGCCGGTGAGCAAGACTTACAGATGGTAATCCGTCAGATAGACCAGAATCTGAATCTCGATCACGACTGGCAGAATTTTAGCAAGCATTTTGAAGAGGTACATCCCGATTTTTTCAGGAAACTCAAAGAAAATTACCCTTTGCTAACACATAATGAGGAACGATTGTGTGCATATCTTCGTATTAATATGAATACCAAGGAGATATCTCAAATGCTCAATGTGACGATTGCCGCAGTTGATAAAGGCAGAAACCGCTTGCGCAAAAAGCTTGAAATAGATCCTGAGGTGAATCTGAACGAGTTTTTTGCTCAGATGTAGGTTTATTTACCCCCTTTTTTCTTTGATTTTTTCCGAGTTTTTGGATTTTTGCAATTCTATATCATTGTAAATCAATGATTTTAAAATT
>CAZVKW010000281.1:1959-2225 GCA_964627945.1 uncultured Lentimicrobiaceae bacterium | reverse complement strand
TCGCAAGTGCGCTCTTTTAGCGCGAGCATCACGCTACCGCGCACTTATACCATGAATTCCAGCAAAAAGCCGCAGTTTTTTTCACGCGGCGGTCGCAGCGGGAGCCCTTTTTCTCTCAAAGGCGCTGCATGCCGCAAAGGATCAAAGCTTTGCAGCACAAAGAATTTTAGGTCGCAATACCGAACCAAGAAGCATTTACTTAAAAACTAATCACTTTACGAAGCAGCGCGCGGGCCTGTCTTCCCGAATGCTTTCGGGAGGCGGGC
>CAZVKW010000281.1:0-1949 GCA_964627945.1 uncultured Lentimicrobiaceae bacterium | reverse complement strand
GTCCGGAGTTCAGTCGTATTTTCACTAGCACTGAACCGAAGATGAATAGAAGGAAAGCCGAAGTAAGCACGGGCTATGAAATAAAAAAGCGGCCACCATCCCCATGATGTGAACCGCTTTTTTGGAGCCTTCCACGAGACTCGAACTCGCGACCTGCTCATTACGAGTGAGCTGCTCTACCAACTGAGCTAAGAAGGCCTGATAAGGCCGCAAAAGTAACAAAAAATCGAATTCCGGCAATATTTAGCTCGATCCTTATGCGGGCCATGTCTGGCGATCTTCCTACTTTTGTGCTATGGAAAAGAAAGCAGTTCAAACCAGGCTTTTGTTCGTCTGTCTGGGAAATATTTGCCGGTCGCCAGCCGCCGAAAATATTTTCAGAGAAATTGCAGCTAAGCACAAACTGAAAGTGGAAGTCGATTCAGCCGGAACTTCATCATGGCACGAAGGCGAACTTCCCGATCACCGGATGCGTAATAGCCTGAACAAGCGCGGATTTAAAGGACTTGGCTGTTCACGTCCGTTCAATCCGAAAAAAGATTTCGATCAGTTTGATCTGATCATCGCCATGGACGATTTTAACTATATCGACCTGATTCAAAGTGCAAGAAATGAGGAGGATAAAGCGAAAATTCACCGGATGAAGGATTTCTTTTTGGCATCATCGGCCAACGAAATACCCGATCCGTATTATGGCGGCCCGACAGGATTCGATCATGTGATTGATTTGCTGGTAGATGCTTCAGAAGGTTTGGTGAATCATCTGAAAAGCAATCCAAAGCACTGATATTCAGGTATATTTAAGTTTCTTTGATTTCTTCAGAACCATTCGCGATCTAGCTTTCAGGGCCGGACTCCCGTAATCGTTCATCATTTCGATCTGCGCAATCACTTCGCCGGTCAGAAGGGGTTCGGCACAACTGATGCGATACAATACCTGCAGTGCGTTGGCACGTACCGCCGGAGCATAAACATCTGAAATATACCATTCCATACAACGATCGAACAGGATTCCAAGACTGTCTTCCGGAATGGCGAAACTTTCAACAATACGAAGCAGATTGCGTCGGACGCTGTCGTGAGCGGTCGATAAAATAATTCCGATAATTTCACCCTGATAAGGCTCTACAATCGAAGCTTCTGATTCCCAGATTGTTCCCAAAATCCAGGACGCCTGTGGAGACGATTTCGGGTCGTCAGAACGCAGAAAATCAAGCAATTCAGCAATCTGTTCGGGTTTTTGAACAAACAATCCGGCTACCAGAATCGCCTCTTTTTTCGACATCCGGCTGTGAAAAAGATCACGGAGAGTATCAGAATTTACAGCCATTCCACAATTTCTTCCAATGCTTTTCTCGATTTCGGACGCGTAATCACCCGGTTCTCAGCCGGATAACCAAGGGGTGTAATGGCAAAAACCACTTCATCTTCAGAGAGTTTCAATATTTCTCTAAGTGTTTTCTCATCGAATGCAGCGATCCAGCAAGTGCCTAATCCTTCGTTTGTTGCCGCCAGAATCATATGATCCATCGCAATGGTCAGATCGGTTTCAATGGCCTTGTATTGGTCCGATTTTCGGTTCCAGGCATCGCTTTTCCGGCCTTTCACGATCAGGATCACAGGAGCTTCGGTAAACCAGGGCGCAGGATAGGCCTGTACGATTTCCTGACGTTTTTCGGTTGATTGCACCACAACGAAGGTCCAGGGCTGGCGGTTGGCAGCCGATGGTGCCATGCGACCCGCTTCGAGAATGCGGAGCAAAGTTTCGCGTTCAACTTTTTTCGACGAATCGTATCCTCTGATGCTGTAACGATTGCTGACCAATGAAAGAAAATCCATGCTGTGTTTTTGTTACAAATGTACATCAGCATTCCTTATGCTTCTGCAGTTTTAGATTATTTTAAAAAGCGTACTTTTGCCCTAAAAACATGGAAGATACTTTTTCGATC
>CAZVKW010000280.1:0-2260 GCA_964627945.1 uncultured Lentimicrobiaceae bacterium | reverse complement strand
TTCTGAATCCGGTTACCGAAAAAAACCAGCCTGAAACTTTCGAAATTGAAGCATTCAAATCAGCCGGAAAGCAACAAAGCCAGGCTTTTGCCGAAGCTTCGGCTGTGTTGCATAAATTTTATATCGGAAGCTGGATTCTGGGCGGATTTTTAGGGCTTGTTTTTGGTGGCCTCATTGCCGGACGATTGATGACAAAACACCGAACCGATTATACTCCCAACAAAGGAACCTGCTTAAGTTGTGTCCGTTGTGTGGATTTTTGCCCGGTAAAACTTCCTTAAAAAGCGAATTGTAAAAGATCAAAAAAGATGAACGAGAAAAAATCGCCGGACAAAACCATCAGACTCCTTCAAAGCATTGCCTTTGCTGCTGCAATGTTAGCGTTCGTAATCTGCATCCTGATTTCGGTGAATTATTTCCAGGTGAAAAGCAGCGATCGCTGAACTCGCCGGTGATGAAATCCCTGGTGGAAAAATATAAAAGCTCCCCGGAGGACGAACAACTTAAAGCCGAAATCCGTGAACTCGATCTGCTTGCCCGTAAAGCTTTCTTTACCAATAAATGGCAGATAAAAACAGGTGGATACATGCTTCTGTTCAGTGTTCTGATTGTAATTATCTGCCTGAAAACCGCTGAATTGATGACAGCCAAAATCCCTGTTGTTCCGGATGCGACAACAGATAATTTCTGGGATATGCGAAAGATAAACCGCAAATGGGTGGCATATTCCGGCATATTCCTGGTTTGTATTTCTTTGCTTTTTGCTTTTCTAACCCATAACGAGCTAGGGAAAACACTTGATCTGACTGCAAAATCCGCAGGTTCCACAGCGGATTCAGCTCAAACAAATGCAGATTTTCAACTGGCTAAAACTGATTCTGTTTCAGTTACAGATAGTGCTTCATTAAGTGGTCAGGATTCAACAGCACTCACTCAATCCATGGATGGTTTCCCGACACAGCAGGAAATCAACAACAATTCAGCTGCATTCCGCGGCCCGGGAAGTAATGGCGTAGTATTTCAACGCGGTTTTCCAACGAGTTGGAATGGTAGCAGCGGAAAAAATATAAAATGGAAAACAGCTATTCCGCTAACGGGTTATAATTCACCCATTGTATGGAATGATAAAATATTCCTTTCAGGCGCCAGTGCTACAAAACGGGAGGTATATTGTTTTGATTTGAATTCAGGAAAACTCCTCTGGCAAACAGTTGTTGACAAAATCCCCGGCTCTTCAGCCACAGCTCCAAAAGTAAACGGAGAAACCGGTTTTGCTGCTCCTACTCTTACCACTGACGGAAGAAGAGTGTATGCCATTTTTGCCAATGGTGATCTTATTGCTCTGGATTTTGAAGGTAAAAAAGTCTGGGCCAAAAACCTGGGACTTCCTAAAAACCATTACGGGCATTCCTCATCGCTTATAATGTATCGCGATTTACTGATCGTGCAATATGATCAGTCGGGGAATACCAATGTAATGGCATTTGCCGGAAAAACCGGGGAACAGGTCTGGAAAACCAGCCGCGACGTAAAAATTACCTGGGCATCGCCAATCCTGGTAAATACCGGTAAACAGATGGAAGTGATGCTGGTAGCTGAGCCTTTTGTGATTTCCTACAATCCGGCAACAGGAAAAGAACTCTGGCGTTTTAACTGCATTTCGGGCGAAGTCGGTCCATCGCTTGCTTATGCTGATGGTGTGGTTTATTCTGTAAACGACTATTCGAAACTGGCTGCAGTTCAGGTTGGAACATCACCTCAATTGCTTTGGGAATCGGATGAATACCTTTCGGATATTCCAAGTCCGGTAGCAACTGTCAAATACGTTTTTCTACCGACAAGCTATGGCATGATGCTTTGCTACGATGCCAAAACCGGCGAAAAGTACTGGGAAAAAGATTTTGGAACGCCAACTTACGCTTCGTCAATGCTGGTGGATGGAAATATCTGGCAGATGGACAAAAAAGGTATAATGCATATTTTTAAAGCTGACAAAACATATACTTCTGTAAGTGAACCTGCGTTGGGCGAAGGCTCGGTATGCACACCGGCATTTGTTGGAGGGAAGATCATTATCAGGGGCGACAGGAATTTATACTGTATAGGAAAGTGACATTGACAAGAGAACATATCATCCAAATTGTAGACCAGATCGTTGCAAAGCGCGGCACTTCTGCCGATGCGGCTATTCCTATTCTGCAGGACATTCAGCAGGAATTTAATTTTTTGCCTGAAGAAGCCCTGAAACATGTTTGCGAAA
>CAZVKW010000279.1:0-2270 GCA_964627945.1 uncultured Lentimicrobiaceae bacterium | reverse complement strand
TTGCTAAAAGAAAACCATATTAGTCTTACTTGTCGTTTTTTCGCAGTAATGACAAGCCAATTTCAGTTGATCGTTTTCGTCAACCAGCACTTCAAATTTGGTTTTAACATCCTGTTTATTGGTAATGCAATTTGGATTAAAACATCTTACAATTCCACTGATAGAATCAGGAATGCTGATCTGAACTTTTTTTACTACTTCATAATCACGAATCTCAATGAGGGTAGCAGAAGGGGCAACCAAAGATATCTTATTGATTTCCTCGTCTTTAAAATAGGTATCGCTGATTTTAATAATCCCTTTGCGTCCATATTTCTTACTCTCGAGATTGGTGCCGAAGTACACCTGATTCGGGCTTTTATGCAGATCAAGAATCTTGAATACCTGGAAAACATTTTCTGCAGGAATATGATCGATGACCGTTCCATTGCTGATGGCAGATACGATCAGTTCTTTTCTTTTCTTATCCATTTTATTGATATTTAATGATTTATTACTTAACACCCATGATTGTTGCAATGAGTGCTTCGCGAACATACACCCCGTTTAAAGCCTGTTGGAAATAATAGGCGCGTGGATTGGAATCAACATCCGTTGCAATTTCATTTACACGTGGGAGCGGATGCAGAATTCTTGCATTTTCCTTCGCATGAGCCAGCATGGAGTTTTCGAGGATATAAGCATTTTTTACTTTTTCATATTCAAGCGGATCGGGGAAGCGTTCGCGCTGGATACGGGTCATATAAATAATATCTGATTTTGGAATGACTTCCATAAAATCGGTGTATTGTTCATAACTTAGTTTTGCCTCCTTGATATGACGTTTCACTGCGCTTGGAAGCTTCAGTTCCTGCGGTGATACCAGATGGAATTTGGTGTTGAACTGCGATAAAGCGATCACAAGACTATGAACTGTTCGTCCGTATTTCAGGTCACCAACAAAAGTAACTTCAAGATTATCAAGTGTTCCCTGGGTTTTGCGTATCGAATACAGATCGAGTAAACATTGCGTAGGATGCTGATTGGCTCCGTCACCGGCATTGATGATTGGCACCGGACTTACTTCACTGGCGTATCGTGCTGATCCTTCGACAGGATGTCGCATTACAATCAGATCAGCATAATTGGAAACGGTTAAGATGGTGTCTTTGAGTGATTCACCTTTTGACACACTTGATGTATCAGCACTGGCAAAACCAATTACATTTCCGCCAAGCTTCTGTATGGCGCTCTCGAAACTGAGCCGTGTGCGGGTGGATGGTTCAAAGAACAGGGAAGCAACCACATGTCCGTTTAAGAGGTTCTGATGCGGCTGTTTTTCAAATTCTTCGGCAAGATCCAAAATCCTGATGATTTCTTCTTTGCTGTAATCATTGATGGAGACTAAACTTCGGTTTTTCATTCGTATAAGTGTTTGTGAATTTTACGGAAAGGGCAAAAAAAAGACGGCTAATGCCGTCGAATAATGTATAAAATACAAACAAAACGTTCTGAATCGCGATTTTGTGCTTCTGTGATTTGTTTGCCGTGAACATCGTTTGAATCATGTTTCCGGATAGCAAAAATACGCTAAATATCTGTATCAGAATTTGGGATAAAAAGAGGTTATGAACTTTTTATAAACAGGGGTTAATTTGAAAATTTGGGAATTTGAAAATTTGAAAATTTGGGAATGTGAGGATGTGAAGATTTGGGGATGCGGGGGTGTGAGGATATGGGGATGTGGAGATTTGGGTCCCGCACGTGCGGAATTGGAAATTTGGGAATGTGAAGATATGGGGAATGCTTAGCGTTTGTCAGTCCATAAGATTATTTTTTCGATTGGACCGGAAAAGTCCGGACAGTTTTGATCACCGCTGCCTGTGATGCCGCCATCGGGGGCACAAACGTAATTGCAGTTTTCGTCGTAGAGATTGTTGAATTGATCGCAACAATCTGATGTGATATAATAATAGGTCTTCCCATCAACATTCCATTGCTCAACGGTTGTTGGGGGATTTGTTACGGGTTCGAGCTGTTTTTGCCGGATGATTTTGCTTAAGCAAGCTGGTATATCTAAAGGATAGGGCTGTTTTCCACAATCAGTCAAGAAAAATGCAGCTGCGAAAAGTAGAATAATGGATAATGCGATTCTGATTTTCATATTCTGTATTTATAATGGATGAAATGCTTCCTTGGTTTGAAAATCTACTTCGTGTATTTTACTATTTCCTTCAAGTGTCATTCAATGAACTGTTGCGGTTTGATGATTTATCACGACAGTTTGTAAA
>CAZVKW010000278.1:1590-2299 GCA_964627945.1 uncultured Lentimicrobiaceae bacterium | reverse complement strand
AATAATCCCTGAGGATCTTTATCAGAGAAACCAAGTGGACCCACCAGGGTGTCCATTTCTTTTTCTCTCGCCCAGTTTTCAACTGCAAAAAGCAATGCTTTGGCCACATCAAAATCTTCGTATGTTTCGGGATACATAAACCTGCCTTCACGAATGTCATTGGCAACATTGTATTTATGGTTGATAATACCCATGATGCGGCCAACGGCTTTATTATCAATGTATGCGAGATAAAGGACTGTGTCAGAATAACCAAAAGCGAGATTTTTTTTTGGGTTGTACCAGGTCCATTCGTCCATATAAACAGGTGGGACCCAATTAAAATGGTTTTTATGAATTTTAGCCGGAAGATGAATGAATGTTTTCAAGTCCTTCCTGCTTTTCACTGCACGTATCTCTATGGCCATTATCCCTGAATTATCTATGTGGATGATTCGAAAATGCTGATCATTAGAACAAATATACAAGCTTAGAAACAAAATTGCTTATTTATTTTCTATTAGCTGTTTTTTGAAAATTTATCATGAAGCTAATTTCCCTAATTGAATTCCTTTCTTCCTGATCTTTCGCATTGTTTCTATGAAAACAGGCAGAAAGCAGCTTAATTTTCAGGATTTCATATTCTTTTGTTTCTTAAAGGACATCCATATTTTAGATCGTATAATAAAAGAATGCATGAATTTCTCTAAGGAAATTCATGCATTCACCT
>CAZVKW010000278.1:0-1580 GCA_964627945.1 uncultured Lentimicrobiaceae bacterium | reverse complement strand
ATCTGAATTGAAGTGTTTTTCAGCAGACCCTATTTAATTGATCTTTAATTTTTTTTGCCACAATAACCGAAAACCATTTTAAAATAGTTTGATAACTATTCCATTATCCTGATAATAGATAAAAAACGGAATGAGTGATTTTCAAATATGAAAATCACTCATTCCGTTCATTTTGAGTGGGATAAGTAAAGCTTGTTTAATATCTATTTTGAAGTAACCTCAATTGTGCTCGAAATTTTCATTGGAATGGTCATTCCCTGTTGTTCCATTTCGGCATTTAAACTCTGTATGATTGTTGATGAAAGAATCCAGCCTGTCTCAATATTAATCTGAGATTTACCTGACATAGTTCCATCGATTTTGGCTGATGCACCTTTCATCTGACTGCCTTTCATGGTTCCATCGAAACTGATATAGGCGATTCCTTTTTTTACATCATCAAGTTTGTAACGTGCCACAATTTTCATATCACCTGAAGGGTCTGGCTGATAGGTTGATTCCCATGACTCACCAACAGCAATCGGGTTTTCAGGAAAAACAGCCATCATACCTGCTTCAAATCCGGCAAGGTTTGAATTGTCTTTCAAAACATCTGAAACATTGTTCTTGATTGTGTTTCCCCGGCTATCAATTGTCATCGAGGTTTTAGCGCCAATTGTTGATCTTAAGGCTGATTCAAGTTGCTGTACCATCGGGTTATCAGATGGTGTTTTGACATCAGAGTCCCATTGCATATCCATACCCATCATATTCTGTTTAAATTGAACACGGTCATAAATGATTTCAACTGAGGTCAATTTTGCAGCATCAACATCTGCAACAGATATTGTCTGATCAAGAATGATCGACTGGTTCATGACCATAGTTTGTCCCTCTGCACTGATATTGATCACTTGTTTGGTATCGATATTCAGTTTGTTAATCGATCCTTTAACCAGTTGGTAACGAAGTAAATATGTTTTTGCTGGTGGAATAGTAAATGCTGTTCCAATAATCAATAAAACAGCAATTATCATGCTGGCATGAATCAGGTTTCTTTTTGTTTTCATAAACGGATTTTTAAAATGGATAGTTTTCTTGTGTATTGTTTTCAGAATTTTCTTCATAATTCATTTTTGAACCAAAAGTACGTGTTGAAGGTTCAAAATCGCGGTTCGGCTGAAGATCGGGAATATTGCTTTCATATGTTTCCGGTTCTTCAAAACGCGCAAATTGTCCGATAAACCTCAGATTCACATCTCCAAGTTTACCATTACGATGCTTGGCGATATTTACTATAGCAAGGTCTTTCGTTGATTGTCCTCCAGCATCTTCAGTAAGTCCGTAATATTCAGGACGATAAATAAAAAGAACCATATCGGCATCCTGCTCAATCGCACCGGATTCACGAAGGTCAGACAGAATTGGTTTCTTTGAACCAGGCCTGCTTTCTACGTTACGGCTAAGCTGTGATAAGGCCAGAACGGGAATATCTAGTTCTTTGGCCAGACTTTTTAACGAACGTGAAATATTACTGATTTCCTGTTCACGGTTGCCACGATTATCTCCGGCTGTTGTCATCAACTGAAGATAATCAATAT
>CAZVKW010000277.1:0-2325 GCA_964627945.1 uncultured Lentimicrobiaceae bacterium | reverse complement strand
CCCCCAAGAAAAACGTTTTGCAGCCGGAGATGCCCATTCGGTATTACGCGATTGCCGTGAGCCGCGGAACAGCCGATCTGCGTTCGATTGCCGAAAGCATCAGCCAGCGCAGTTCGGTGAGTACCATCGATACCATGGCCGTGATCGAAGCATTGTTAAATCTGATACCTGAGGAATTAGCAGAAGGGCGTATTGTTAAACTCGGTGATTTCGGGTCTTTCAGTCTGAGTATCCGCAGCGAGGGCATCGAAGATCCTGCAAAGTTCCATCCTTCAAAGATTGGTGAACGCGTCGTACATTTCAGGGCGGGAAAAGAATTCCGCAAACGGCTTGTAAACCTGAAGTTCGGCAAAGACCCGCGCTGATTCAAAGCAGGCCGGTTATATGTACACAGGTGCAAAACACCAAAAGATATACATCTTCTAACTGAAAGATATATATCTTTAACATAATAGATATACATCTTTTGAATGAAAGATATACATCTTTCACAAATATCCAAAGGATAAACAAATGCTCATCCATAATGAAGTGGCAAATCTGCCTTAGATGGAAGCCTGGCTGGTACAAAAACAAAGCGTATACAGCTTTTGGACGGAAGCGTAAAATTTTTTGCACAATACTTGACGCATCATTGTCGAAATGGCTAATTTTGAGTGAGATAAACAACACAAAGCCTGATGAAATGCCTGATCAGCCGGAAATTGATGGCGATTAGCCATCCAATACAAAAATAACTGCCACTATGATGATGAAAGCAACGATTATTGTTCATCGCGAACAGCAACGAATTAAACTCGATTTTGCTTATGACAACAGCATTTCGAACAAAATTAAACAGATTGAAGGTTCTGCCTGGAGTAAAACGCATCGTGCATGGCATATACCATGCAATCAAAAGAGCATTGATCAGCTAAAGGTCCATTTTCCCGACATTGTATTGCCTGAAATATTAAAAAAGGATGAATCGTTACCACCAGAACCTCAATCGGCATTAACTGACACAGAAATTGCTGTTAAAAACGACAGAAACAGAATTACGATAGAGGTAATCGGACGTAAAATACTCTTGAAATTACCCCGGAATGAAGCAGATATTAAGTTTATTAACACACTGAAATACAGCAGATGGGATGCTCGCATGTATTGCTGGGAGATTCCAAATTATCCGGGAAATCTCGATCTTTTGGCCGATTATTTCAAAGACAGAATTGACTCGTTGGTGCAGCATGATACTTATGAAATTAAAATAGGAAATGAAACACGACAGGCCGGAAATATGGAAATCATCATGATCAAAACCCGAACAGGGAGGCTTAAACTTATTTTTGGCTTTAACAATGCGATGCGTTTGCTTATCAAATCATATCCATATCATAGTTGGGATGCTCAAAACAAATGGTGGACAATACCGTTTTCGGAAAAGTATGTTAATGAAATTCAAGCACTTGCTCATGAAAACGGAATTCAAGTTAGCTATGAGGAAGAGTTGCCAGGTAGTGCAGGTGTAAAAAGAATGACAGCTTATGATATACCGAATTACCGCGAGTGTCCACAGGAAATGATATTGAAACTGAAAGAAATCAGGTATAGCGATAATACGATTAAAACCTACAAAGGTTTGTTTGAGGAATTTATCAACTATTATCACAAATTTGACATAAATAAGATAGATGAAACGCAGATTATCAGTTTTTTACGGTATTTGGTGATGGAACGAAAGGTTTCGACATCCTATCAGAACCAAGCGATCAATGCAATCAAATTTTATTATGAGAAAGTGTTGGGAGGACAGAGAAAGTTTTATTTTATTGATCGCCCAAAAAAGGAAAAGGTTCTCCCGACTGTTTTGAATGATCAGGAAGTGATTCGTTTATTTAAACATGTTGAAAATATTAAACACAAGTGCATATTGATGCTCGCTTACTCTGCCGGGCTCCGTCTGGGTGAAATCGTTCGGTTGCGACTGGTTGATATCGACAGAAATCGTATGCAGATTCGTGTGGCACAGGGCAAGGGTAAAAAGGATAGATACACAAAGCTTTCAACGAAATTTTTAGCAGTTTTTGATGAATATACCGAGAAATACCATCCACAGGATTTTGTATTTGAAGGTGCAAAGGGCGAGGATTATTCGCCAAGCAGTATACAAAACATTATCAAAGCAATATCACAAAAAGCAGGCATCCAAAAACGTACTACTATGCACACGCTGCGGCACACTTTCGCAACCCATAGCCTTGAAAATGGTGTGGATCTCAGGTATATACAAAGCATGATGGGACACGAATCGAGCAAAACAACTGAAATCTACACACATATTAC
>CAZVKW010000276.1:0-2344 GCA_964627945.1 uncultured Lentimicrobiaceae bacterium | reverse complement strand
TAAATTTCTTATTCGTGCAGATACATAAGGCCGTAACGGGCAACATTATATCCTTCATTATATTCATTTACAATCACTTCCACTTTGTATAAAGCATCAACACCTGGTTTAACGCTCACCATGGCGTACGATTCTGACTTGGTATCTTCGCTCACCATTGTCCATGACTCAAGCAAATCATCATATTCATACAGTCTGATATTGAGGTCCTTAACGCCGTCATCGGCAAAGGCGAAAATGGTGTATTCCCAGTCTGTGCTCAGGTTTCGGAACGATTCCTTGCTGTCGAACACAAGATCGTATTCAATACGTACGATTTCCAGACTGTCATTGTCGAAATTATTGACCAGCGTTGCTCCGACTTTATATAGCGGATAACTGAGTTTGCCATTGATACACTGTGCATTGCTTTTAAAAGTCAAAGTCATCAGTACAAGGATCATAATGCTGAGAATTGTTTTCATTTTCGTAAGATTGTTTAATACATGAATAGCTGAGAGCAAAAATAGAGAAATGCTGTGATCAGTCTTCTACGTAAAAACGCTGATTTTTCAAGAAAATCTAGCGTGATTTGTTCAGGATGATCAGTGCTGCAAGTACACCGGGTATCCAGCCAGCAAGTGTGAGTATGAAAACAATAACAACAGAGCCGCAACCTTTATCAATAACTGCCAGTGGAGGGAAAATGATCGAAAGCAAGACTCGAAAAATGGACATGCTGATTTTTTTATCAAAAATAATCAAATGAAACAATCAAACTGAAAAATCAGGGACAAACAAATGATGCAATTGGCTTTTCGTTTTCAATCAGAATATTGTCTATTAGCTGATTCAACGTACTTTTGAGGGCACATAAAAAAACACAGATGTTGTTCAAAACTCGAAATCTTAATTTTCATCAGTCTGTTTTCTTTTTTGCATTATTAATATATTGTTTAACAGCATATTACAGCAATGGTTATTATCATGCCGACGAACATTACCAGATCATTGAATTTGCCGGAGCCAAGTTAGGAACCAATTCAGCCAATGAACAGGCCTGGGAATTTGAAGCCGCAAGCCGGCAAACGATTCAACCCGCAATTGCTTTTGTGATTTTCTCGGTTCTTGACTTCTTTCATATCAGTGATCCATATACCAAATCATTCATTCTGAGACTTTTGACTGCTATTACAGCATTATTGGTGATTCGGTTTTTTGTCAGAACGATGCTATCTTCAATTCACGAACGATATAAGAATATCTTTATTTTTCTGTCATATTTTTTGTGGTTTGTTCCTGCGGTGAACGTACGGTTTTCGTCCGAAACTTGGTCGGGACTGATGTTTTTACTGGCTGTAGCTATGCTGCATACAAATCGGATTCAGGATAAGTATCGTTATTTTATTTTCGGTCTGATCGCCGGATTTGGTTTCCTTTTCAGGTTTCAGACAGTGTTTTTGTTTCTTGGCTTAATAATTTGGTTGCTTGTTATTCAGAGAATTACGATTAAGAATATTTTACAGATTGCTTTTGCCGGATTATTGGTTCAGCTCGTCGGAGTATTGATTGATTTTTGGTTTTATGGCAGATTTGTGCTCACCACCTGGGAGTATTTCAGGATGCAGATTGTGGAAGATATTGCCAGCGATTTTGGCACCGAAGCCTGGTATTTTTACCTGATAAAATTGTTAACGGCATCTTTCTGGCCTTTCGGCATTCTGATTGCTGTATCATTGATCATCGTTCTGGCCAGATCACCGCGTAATTGGTTGGTATGGAGTATCTTCCCTTTTTTACTGGTCCATTCCATCATACCCCATAAAGAAGTCAGGTTTTTGTTACCGCTGGTGAATCTGCTTCCTTTTTTGCTGGTTTTTGGTTTGCAAAATCTGGATAGACTCAAATTCAAACCGATTGTTTCAAGGCTTTTAAAACCCTTACAATTAACCATTCTGACCTTGTTTATCGTTCTGAATTTCATTGCATTGACTGCAATGTCGTTAAAGCCATCCGGAAACGGGAAAATGCAGATTTCTCAATTCATTGCTGATACTTTTCGGGACAAACCGCTTCTTCTGATCCATTGTTCATGGAGTTCGCCTTACAATCCTTTCGAAAGTGTTCCTACAAAATTTTATCAGCGAAACAATGTTGAAGAGCTCAGGATCGTATCACTTTGTCAGTTAAATGATTCATTGTTAAGTGATTCGAAAGAAAACCTCCTTGTGCTAAGAGAAATTGAGCTGAAGAGTCAGCGATGTCAGAAAATCTTCCAGAACTTTGAAACTGTTGAACTTAAAAGAAGTATTCCTGTCTGGATTGAAAATTTAAGTGCCTTCTATGGTGAGATGAATACGGATGA
>CAZVKW010000275.1:0-2362 GCA_964627945.1 uncultured Lentimicrobiaceae bacterium | reverse complement strand
TGGCCGAAGTGAGCAACAGCATCATCGACCAGTGTGTGGCACAGGGTGTTCCTTTTGCCCGCGATTACGGCGGATTGCTTGATAATCGCTCATTTGGCGGTGCTCAGGTTTCACGAACATTTTATGCCCGAGGACAAACCGGTCAGCAATTGCTGCTGGGAGCATACAGTGCGCTGAGCAAGGAAATCGGTAAGAAAACCGTGAAAATGTACACCCGTCGCGATCTGATGGATGTTGTTGTTGTTGATGGCCGTGCCAGAGGAATTATTGTCAGAAACCTGATTACAGGGGCTATTGAACGTCATTCAGCCCATGCTGTGATTCTGGCAACCGGTGGTTATGGAAACGTATTCTTCCTCTCGACCAATGCCATGTCATCCAACGGAAGCGCTGTCTGGAAAGCCTACAAAAAAGGTGCTTTCTTTGGAAATCCTTGTTTCACACAGATTCACCCAACCTGTATTCCTGTTCACGGAAGCTATCAGTCGAAACTCACATTGATGAGTGAAAGTTTGCGTAATGACGGTCGTATCTGGGTTCCAAAGAATCTCGAAGACGCCAAAAAAATACAAAAAGGTCAGATGAAAGCTTCTGATCTTAAGGAAGATGCCCGTGATTATTATCTCGAACGCCGTTATCCTGCTTTCGGAAATCTTGTTCCGCGCGACGTTGCTTCACGTGCTGCCAAAGAACGTTGTGATGCCGGTTATGGTGTCGGAAGTACCGGTCTGGCTGTATATCTTGATTTTGCTGATTCGATCAAACGTCTCGGAAAACACGTGATCGAAGCCCGTTATGGCAACCTTTTCCAGATGTATGAAAAGATTGTAGACGAGAATCCATACGAAAACCCAATGATGATTTATCCGGCTGTTCACTATACCATGGGCGGATTGTGGGTGGATTATGAACTACAAACCACGGTTCCCGGATTGTTTGCTGCCGGCGAAGCCAATTTCTCCGATCACGGAGCCAACCGTCTGGGTGCTTCTGCACTTATGCAGGGCCTTTCTGACGGATATTTTGTTCTTCCATACACAGTTCAGAACTATCTGGCCGATCAGATTCAGGTTCCTAGAATCAAAGAGGATCTCCCAGAGTTTGTGGAAGCAGAAACAAAAACCAAAGAACTCATCCAGAAACTACTCAGTATCAAAGGTAACACTACAGTCGATACCTATCACCGCAAGTTGGGCCTCACGATGTGGGATCATGTCGGGATGGCACGTAATAAGGAGGGTTTGCAGAAAGCCATCAAGGAAATCGCCGAAATTCGTGCCGATTTCTGGAAAAATGTGCGTATCCCCGGAACAAACGATCAGGTAAATCCTGAGCTTGAAAAAGCCTTGCGTGTGGCCGATTTTTTGGAACTGGGCGAACTCATGGCACGTGATGCACTCAACAGACAGGAATCATGTGGAGGTCACTTCAGAGAAGAATACCAGACACCCGAAGGAGAAGCCCTGCGCGACGACAAAGATTTTACTTATGTTGCCGCATGGGAATTCAAAGGCATCGATGCCGAACCTGAGTTGCATAAAGAAGATCTCAAGTTCGAGTTTATCGAAGTGAAACAACGCAATTATAAATAGTACAGACCGTAAACGACCAAAAGACGAAGAATTATGGATCTTACACTCAAAATATGGAGACAGGCTTCGGCCAGCGCCAAAGGACAGTTTGTTAACTACCAGGTGCAAAACATCTCACACGAAGCCTCTTTTCTCGAAATGCTCGATATTCTCAACGAAAGCCTGGTGGCCAAAGGAGAAGAACCGGTTGCTTTTGACCACGACTGCCGCGAAGGTATCTGTGGTGCATGCAGTTTGTATATCAACGGCCGTCCGCACGGACCGGATCGTGGAATTACGACCTGCCAGATGCATATGCGCAATTTCAAGAATGGTGAAACCATCGTGATTGAACCCTGGCGCGCCCGTCCTTTCCCGGTAATCAGAGATTTGATGGTCGATCGTTCGGCCTTCGACGAAATTATTCAGGCAGGCGGATTTGTTTCGGTGCGTACCGGTGGAATTCCGGATGCAAATACAATTCCGATTCCGCGCAGGAATGCAGAACTGGCCATGGACGCAGCAGCCTGTATTGGTTGCGGTGCCTGTGTGGCAGCCTGCAAGAATGCAAGTGCTATGCTGTTCGTTTCAGCCAAGGTTTCTCAGTTTGCATTGTTGCCGCAGGGACGTGTTGAAGCACGCGAAAGGGTACAACGCATGGTAGCCAAAATGGATGAACTCGGATTTGGAAACTGCACAAATACATACGCCTGCGAGGCTGAATGCCCGAAGGAGATTTCGGTTTCGAACATCGCCCGCATGAACCGCGAATTCCTGAGTGCGAAACTGGT
>CAZVKW010000274.1:0-2372 GCA_964627945.1 uncultured Lentimicrobiaceae bacterium | reverse complement strand
TTGTTTCAGGTATATTGCCTTCAGCATACGGGTGATTGAGAGCACCGCATAAAGGGCAGGCTTTCCCGTCTTCAAGGAGTGCCCTTTCGCTTTCAAAATCAGAAACCTTTTTCAACTCTGCCAGGTGCAGGATCAGATCATCTTTACGATGGCTTATTTCTTCAATAGATCTGCCATCGAGTAGCTGGGTAGCTGCTGTCTGAACAAGAGAGACATTCTGCTTATCTTGTTTGTTGGTTTCAGTGGCAATTCCCAATGTTAGTATTAGCTGCTCAATTTCTTTTGCTAATGTTTCAAGAGATTTGATTGATTCTCCACGATGGTTTTCCGCCGATAAATATAACTTCTGCGACTCTGCGAGACCTGCAATATTTGCTTTGATCCCGGTTAACTCAGTCGCAAGCATTAAATCAGCCTGGTTATCTGCAAGGTATTTTTCAACTGTCAGTAGTTCATTACGGAACCCATCAATCAATTTCGTTGCATCTGCTACCTTATCTACTTCGATTTGTTTTTCGTTTGTTAACCGGCTGATCTGGAATTCTATATTTTTAGTAGCGGAATTCTTCTGTTCAATCTCCTGGTCCAATAACCGGACTTGTTGGGTGATTTCAAAAAGTTTATTCTTTTCAGTATTGGCATCGGCAAATTGTTTTTCCGCAGAATCAAAAACGATTTGAGCGCTGGCCATTGCCTTGTCCAGTTCTGGCGTTTGGACTTGCAAACCAGTAAGAGAGGCAAGATCAATATTTTGTTGATTCCGCATTACGGTTAATGCAGAAAATTCGCCATCAAGCGGCAGAGCCTTGAGTGCTTTATCCAAAATCACCCGTTTAGGCTCAAATTCAGCTACTTCTTTTGCTAATGTAGATTCTTCTATCGATATTTTCTCCAATTCTGTTTTAATAGCATCAATAGTTGCAAGCCATTTAACAGCATTATCAAGTTGCTCAACCTTAGCTGACAGAAGAACTTTATCTTTATTTTTCTCTGCCAGTTCTTTATTTGCAATTTCTTCCTCTTCCCTGCTTAAAAGTTTGATCCCGCTGTTCTCTGCTTTAAGATTTTCAAGATGTGCCTTTTCCGTCCTTTGCCGGTCGAAAACATGTATGGATATGTTGCTGTATATTTCAGTACCCGTGATCTGTTCCAGAATCGGGGCGCGTTCATTGCCCGAAGCCTGCAGGAAAGCAGCAAACCCTCCCTGGGCAAGCATCATGGACTGTATGAAACGGCCGTAGTCCATCCCTGATTTTTTTTCTATCTCTTTTCCGGTAGAGGTAAGCTGTGAAGTCAATACCTTTTTTGTGTCTGCGTTTGAAAGCTCATGTTCAGGATTTTGCAAAGCACCTTCTGCTTTCTCCTTGGCCCGTCGCTGGCTCCAGAATGCCCTGAACCGGCCTTCATGTGTTTCGAAAACCACCTCTGCAAAACATACTCCCGTCTGCCTCGACATGATTTCATTACTTGATTTTGAAATTGTTTTGAGCCGTGGTGTTCGTCCGTACAATGCAAGGCAAATCGCATCCAGGATGGTGGATTTTCCTGCACCGGTAGGACCGGCAATGGCAAAAATTCCATCTGTAACATATTCCGGTACAGTGAAATCTATCGACCACTCACCAGCCAATGAGTTCAGGTTTTTAAACCGAAGTTGAATTATCTTCATAACAAGGATCTATTGAGCGTTGGGGTCTGCAGTATGCATCGAAATCAGGGCTTCTTTATAAGTCTCCACTAGGACAGGCCTATCATCTTCCTTAATTTCAAATGCGTCGAGACAACGGATAAAAACAGCTGAATCATCAAGTGTTTCCAGGCTTTCATTTTCAGTCAACGGGGTTAATGCCCTGTCAACAATGGTTTTATTTTTAATTCTGAGTATTTCCAGATCAGACCCCTTTAACAAATCGTCGAAATGAGAGGTAATATTAATTGCAGAAGTCAGCACGGTTATTTCTATCTCAAGCCAGGCATGGCTTCCTTCTTCTTTTAGTTCATTGATCCTGCCGGATACAGTATCTAAATCGCCGGAAATCCTGAGTAATTGCTGAAATACAGGAACTGAATGCTCTGTAATTGTTGAAGTTTGATTTTCGAAATTGACAACCACCACCTTTTTTGTATGATCAGCTTCTGCAAATCCCATTGGTATAGGGGAACCTGAATACCTGACTTTTTCGGAATTACCGACTGTTTGAGCCAAATGTAAATGCCCGAGTGCCATGTAATCGAATCCTTCCGAAATACTATCCCCATCCACATGGGCAATTGTACCTATATATAGTTCTCTTACTCCATCGCCCTCGGAGGTCCTTGCATTTCGGGTGAACAAATGCCCCATCCCGATTATGGGTACCGGATTATCGACA
>CAZVKW010000273.1:0-2405 GCA_964627945.1 uncultured Lentimicrobiaceae bacterium | reverse complement strand
TCCGGAGAGTGTTTTATTGCATTATCAAGCAGGTTTACCAGCACCCTTTCAGAGATATCAATGTCAGCAAATAAACGGTAATCCTTATCCTGATTGAAAGAAAGCGTGATTTTACGCGTTGCCGCTTGCATTTTCACCTGCCGGCAGGCACTCCCCACCATTTCGGTATAAGAAAAATCATTGGTATTGAGCGCCATTCTGCTATTCTCAAATCCGTTGATGTCGAGCATATTATGGACCATATTCAGCATATGTTTACCGGCATCCTTGATCCCTGCCAACTTCTGATCCGGATCGCTTCTCAGATCTGCATTTATCACTACGTTCAGTGCATTTTTCAGGTCATGTACCAAAAAAGAATGCATGGAATCTTTAAATTGGGATAGTTCAACTAATTTCTGACTTTTCAGCTTCAACTCCTCCGCTTTTGCTGATATTTCAATATTTTGCTCTTCCAAAAGCATATTAGCTTTCCTTATTTTCTGACGGTTTCTGAAAATCATCAAAGCAAAACCAATAAGTAAAGCCGCAATGATTATGGCCGAAACCATCATGATTCGTTGCAGTGAAATGGTTTTTTCCTGAATTTCATTTTTTTGGGCAAGCAAGGTGTTTTCCTGCAAGGTTTGCTCGGTATTGAATTTAACCTTTAAAGAATCAAGGGCTGTGTTGAGTTCATTCCTGTTTAATGAATCTTTAACAGAGATGTATTGTTCATAATAAGTTACAGATTGACCATAATCTTTCAAATTATTGTTGACCAGGATCAATCCCTGATAGGTGGCAAGCAGGCTCGGCCATGAGCCGGATGAGGCAAAAATCGGCAGGGCTTGTTCAAAGAGGCTCAGTGCCTGAGAATAATCTTTCAGGGCATTGTAGGTATTCGCAGTATTCACAAATTGCTCGGCCAACAAAATGGGACTATTTAAATCTTTTGCATATTTCAGGGCATCTTGATGATAATCCAGTGCTTTCCTGTATTCCCCGCGATTGTGGTAAACATTTCCGATGTTAGTGTATGCTGCAAACAAGAGGTTGCTGTTTTTTATCTTTTCACCCACCTCAATTAATTCCTGATAATTGGTCAACGCATCTTCAAGTCTGTTCTGATTTTTGTATATGATTCCCAATACATTGATAGCTGTGCCGGCTGTATAAAAATCGCCTGCCTCAAGAGCGATTTGTTTTCCTTTCCGCAACCATTTTTCAGCAGTTTCATATTCCCCTGTTTCCGAATATACCCGACCTATTTTGAGGTAAACAGAAGCCAGTCTATTTTTACTTCCTATTCTGTTAAAATCTGATTCTGCTTCAAGTAAAAAGACAAGAGCGGTTTTAAGCTCGCCACGATGAAGGTGTATCATGCCAATATTCTCGTTCACCATCCCTGTTCTCTCAAAGTTTTTGAGTAGTGTGTATTGCTCCAATGCTTTATGGAAAACAATCAGCGCTGAATCATAGGTTCCTGTTTTTTCGAAAAGTACTCCCAAACGGTTGAATGCTGTTGCCAATTCAAGTGTATCCTTATGTTCAGAGGCAAAGTGCAAGGCTTTATGAAATGAAATCAGGGCTGAATCATGATTTCCCATGGATAAATAGTTCACACCCAGACTGTTCCAGGCCTTACTTCTGGCAGCCGGGATGTTCAGCGAATCAGCTAATTCAAGGGCCAGTTTAGCATAGTATATCCCTTTTATTGGATCAATTCTCATATACTGAAAGCTTAATTCAGAACAGGCATTTGTCCTGGCCTCTCCTTCTGCTTCATCCACTAATTTTGTAAGATTTTCGATTTGAGTGTTTTGGGAATTTAAAATGCTGGTTATAAATAACATAGCACTAAATAAGATAAGGGTCTTCATTTTCATTGTTTATCCCTTTTCGTCTTTTAAACACATACAAATATAAGTAATATCCTTTATAATTTTACGTATTCCTTTATGTTGAGTCTCTGTCTTCAATGAGTTGTAAAAATTCCATCTGAAGATTGCTGTCTGGATGAAAAGAATGATGAGTAGTGAATTTTGCCCTTACGATGGTATTACTTCATTGTAATAGTAAAAAGCTCACTTTCAGTGGCCGATAACCGACCCCCGCAACTTATAATAATGATCTATTCTTGATTCTTTGAAAATTTGTCAACACCCGCGCATTGGGCTTTTGAACTGGCTGGTATTGGCATTTGGTGATTATCCTTGAGCAAAAACCAGATGTTTGTTTTGTAATCTGCCAAAAAAAATCCCCGAAGTTCTCACTCCGGGGATTAAATCAGGGATAACCGACAACTTACAACACAACCAATCGCTTGTTGACAATCATTCCACTTCTTTCGAACCGAAGCAGATAAAGGCCCGGTTTTATGTGTGATATTGGGTATTCTGCGTCCATTGTATTGAATTCAGATG
>CAZVKW010000272.1:0-2411 GCA_964627945.1 uncultured Lentimicrobiaceae bacterium | reverse complement strand
CTGCACCAGTGACCATAAGCAGCGTTGTCCAAAATCCTTTGGATGGTGATGTTATTTCCAACGAAGCAGTAACCATAACAGTTGTAACAAGTGCTGCTCCGGCCACTGATGAAAAACTTTTTGTTTTATACTCTATCAATAACTGGACAAGCCATGCTGTTGTTGAACTTGCCTTTACCGGGACTACAGGAACAGCAGTAATTCCGGGACAAACCACCAATACAAATGTGGATTACAGAATTATTTCAACAACTATTAGTCTTTTAAGCGCTCAATCAGCTGAATATTACTGGATGAGAAGCATAAAATATTCCATTGATTATACCTACAATGTTGATCCATTGCCCGCTCCGGGAACAGTAACTTTAACAGCACCAGCAAACGGAGATACAGACATTTTTCCGACAATCACATTTGATTGGGAACCAGAGGCTACTTCCAATACATATGACTTACAGGTCGCTACACAAAGTGATTTTTTAGGAGGTATTGTGCTTGATCTGCAAAGTATTGCGACCACTTCATACGACAAAACGCTTCCTTATGGAAATCAGTATTACTGGCGTGTTCGTGGCGAAAACGGAAGCGGCAAAGGAACATGGTCATCAACATACAGTTTTACAACATCAGCAGCCAAAACAACTTTAACCGGTAATGGTGGCGGTGGTTTTGGAGGCCCTGTCGGAGGTAGCATCCTGAAGATCGGTGATGATGGCACGAATATTTTATTCCATTTCACCAAAGGAGCTGGAAATTTCAATGATGCTCTTGTGCTCTATATCAGTAATGGAGGTGCAGGCCGAAGCATGATCGACGGCGAAGTGAACGATCAGGCAGATGATCTCAGGAGAGCGATCTCATCAGCTGGTGATAATGCATCTGAACTCTATTTCCCAATTGGTTTTGAAGTGACGCATGCGATTGCCATTAATACAGGATTTGGAGGCTTGTGGAGTATTCCGGCCACCGGTGCCGTTGGAAACAATGGTTTGGCTTATGTAAATTCGGTGAACAGCACGCTTTCAACAGCCGGTCAGACTGATTTTTATTTCAACATCAGTTTCGCAAATCTCGGTCTGGATGCTGCTGATCCATTCAGTATCCTTGGAATCTATCTGAATGGTGGTAACGGATATACCAGCAATGAAGGCTACGGTTTTACTGCTGCAACAAATATCGGTACTGATAATCTGGCGTTTACATCTTATTTTAATTTCCCGGACGATCTTGAAATTATTCCTCCCCACACAGTGAATTCAGGCAACTGGAATGATGCAAATATCTGGAGCAACACACTCGTTCCAGATGAAACAACTTCTGTGAATATTCACAATAGCCATACGGTTTCAATTTCTGATGCACAGAATATTGCTTCTGTTGGAATTAACAAAGGTGCATCTGTGCTTTTAGCTTCAACGGCTCAGTACACAGTAAATGGAAAACTGACCAACAATGGTTCGCTTACAATTCAGTCAAACGCCACAAATACAGGTTCTTTAATCCATAACAGCAACAATGTAAATGCCTCTGTTGAGCGTTATCTCACAGGCAACAGCAATACGAACGGAACATATGATTTTCACCTTGTATCGATTCCATTAAATACTGATATCACTTCCGCACAGTTCACAGGAATGTATTTGTATGAATTCAATGCCGGCACACAACTCTGGAATCCTTTGGGCGGATCTACCACCAGCCCTCTTGATAACAACCAGGGATATATGGTTTTTTATCCAAATACCAATACAACTATCACATTTTCAGGTCAATTGAATAATGGTTCATTCACCGCTTTAACCAATACGGATGCTGTGAATGAATTCAGTCTTGTGCCAAACCCATATCCTTCAGCCATCGACTGGGACGATGTTGCCGGCTGGACCAAGACCAATCTGCAGAATGTTATTTACATCTGGAATCCTGTTTCGAACAATTATGCAACTTACAATGGAACCGGAACCAATGGTGGTTCACGCTACATTGCTCCCGGACAGGCATTCTTTGTGAAGGCAAGTGCCGCTGCTCCTGTACTTTCTATGACAAACGACGTACGTGTACATAATAGTGTAGGATTCCTGAAAAACAAGCAGGAAGCACTCCCTGATGTTTTCCGTCTGCAGGTAAATGATTCAGAATCATCTGACGAGATTGCTGTCCGGTTTACGAATGATGCTTCCAACGATAAAGATGCATTGGATGCTGACAAACTCTTCGGAGCTGCCTCTGCACCACAGCTTTACACCAGCATTGACGAAACCATACTACTGGCTATCAATGCGTTGCCACATTCTCCTGAAACCATTCATGTTCCTGTTGGAATAGAATACAAGCAGGATGGTGAACTCAGCCTGAATGCTTCCGGTTTCGATAGTTTCGTTTCTGAAATAGATGTTCAACTTGAAGATTTG
>CAZVKW010000271.1:0-2425 GCA_964627945.1 uncultured Lentimicrobiaceae bacterium | reverse complement strand
GGTATTTACAATACAGCTACCGGAACATCTTCACTTCTGAATAACACAGGTGGTAATCATAATACAGCCAATGGAGTTTCCTCACTGGTAGCAAACACTGATGGTGACGACAACACTGCGGTTGGGTACTGGTCCCTTTACGCAAATCAAACCGGTAACGAAAATACCGCTGTCGGAGTCGGAGCATTGTCATCTGTGAATGGAGCTGATGGTAATACTGCCTGTGGTATGAGGGCACTGAATGCTGAGTCATTAGGAACCTTCAATTCCGCTATGGGAACCGATGCACTGGGAATGAATACAACTGGTGACTATAATACAGCTTTGGGATATAAGGCATATTATCTTGGAAATTACTCAAACTCAATGGCTCTGGGCTATAATGCCAGCGTAACTTCAGATAATGAGGTATGTATCGGAAATGCATCCGTTACCTATATCCACGGAGCAGTTGACTGGTCGGTCTGGTCAGATAAGAGGTTTAAAAAGGACATTCAGGAAAATGTCCCTGGCCTGGAATTTATCTTAAAACTAAGACCTGTTACCTATTACCATGATATGGATGCAATTGCACGATTTTTTAAGACTCCGTCTGATCAACGTTCGCCTGAAATGGAAAAAGAAGCAGCCTCTATGTTGCGTACTGGTTTCATTGCTCAGGAAGTGGAACAGGCTGCCAATGAAATTGGCTATGATTTCAATGGTATTGAAAAGCCCAAAAGCGAGGATCAGAATTACTCCCTGCGTTATGCAGAATTCACAGTTCCATTGGTAAAAGCAATCCAGGAACAGCAAATCCTAATTGAACAGCTTCAGAAACAAATCCAGGAAATGCAACTTCAACTGAATTCACTGAACAAATAATCTCTAACCAAATAAAATGATAAATCTTATGAAAAAACATCTGTTAATTCTGGTTTTCATTGCTTTGGCACAGGGGATTTCAGCACAGGGGATTTACAATGACGGAGCTATCATCAACAGCAGTGGAAATTGTTTCTGGGTAGTTTCACAGGGCACTTTCACCCTGACCAGCCGCAGTGCTACAAACCTGACAAGTATAAGAAACCTATACATTCAGAGTGGGGCTTCACTATCCATTGATTCGCAGAGTTATCTGACTGTCGAGGGGTTTCTAGCAAACAACGCCTCACAAAATGGCTTGATTCTGAAATCTGATGCGAACGGTACCGCTTCACTCATCCATAATTCCAACAATGTAAATGCTACGATACAACGTTTTTTTAGTGGCAGTGCTATCCCAAACAACACTGATTATCACTTTATATCGATACCAGTGAATTCAACTGTGCTATCCGAACAGTTTCTGGGCATGTATCTTTACCGCTTTGATGTCCCGACCCAGGATTGGGTTTCAATGGGTTCATCAACAACCACTCCCCTCTTCCCTAATCTGGGATATATGGTTTTTTACCCGTATACCGATACTACGCTGAATTACAGGGGTCAGATGATAAACGGAGGCTTTCATCTTTCAACCCCCGCAACAGCAGCAGGACAGTATTGTCTGGTTCCCAATCCTTATCCAAGCGCCATAGACTGGGATGCTGTGGGTTGGACAAAAACAAACATCGATGATGCAATCTGGATCTGGAATGCTGCTGCTGGCAATTATGCAACCTATGGCAACGATGTCGGTACGTTTAATTCAACCGGTATTATCCCTCTCGGACAAGGTTTTATGGTCAAATCGAATGCAGCCAGTCCGGTTCTGACAGTTTCGAATTCTGTCCGTTTACATGATGCACAGTCATATTATAAAAACACAGAAAAACCTGTTTCCGAAGTTTTCCATTTGAAGGTTTCTTCGGATGCTGCAGCTGATGAAATCATCGTGCGTTTTGCAAATCAGGCAGATCGTAATCTTGATTTTCTGGATATTGACAAAATTTTCGGGCAACAATCAGCACCGCAGCTTTATACACTTTCCGAAAATGATGTAAAACTAACAGTAAATGCTCTCAATCATTCAACCCAGCAAATTGTCGTACCTGTTGGTATTGAGTATTCAGAAAATCAATCTCTTACGTTTAATACCAGTGGTTTCGAAAGCTTTGAAGCATCGGTCACGATCTTCCTCGAAGATAAACTGCTCAACAAAACCATCGATCTGCGTGAGAATCCGATGTACACATTTACAAACATTGTCGGTTCTGATCCAATGAGGTTTAATCTATTGTTCTATGGTATAAATTCGAGCGACGAACTGAGTGTTACAAACCACAACATCTGGGTAAACAACGACAAGATCAACGTTCTTATTCCGGATTTGATCGGTCAAAAAGCAGTTGTGGAACTGATCGACATGCAAGGCCGAATTCTCAATACAAATTCTCTGACCCTCGACAATCCGTCTGTTATTCAGGCAGCTGTAAGCACTGGTCTATATATTGTGAGAGTTGTT
>CAZVKW010000270.1:0-2432 GCA_964627945.1 uncultured Lentimicrobiaceae bacterium | reverse complement strand
CCAAATGGCCTGACCTTTTCATTTTATCTCGTTTTCAATTAATTTATCAGTTCAAAAGCAGAACTCAGGCGTATGTCTTCCGATGAAGAACCAATCATCAGATCAAACATACCCGGTTCGGCAATCCATTCGAGCTGATCATTGAAAAATGAAAGCTTTTCTGCATCAATTTCGAAGGTAATAGTTGTAGTTTCTCCCGCTTTCAGCATGGGTTTTGCGAAGTCTTTCAGTTCTTTTACAGGACGAACAACACATCCAAAACGGTCTTTCAGATAGAGTTGAACGACTTCTTCACCAGCTGTTTTACCAGTATTTTTTAAAGTGAAACTAATTGTTAGTTTCTGGTCTTTCGTGATTTTTGTGCTGCTCATTTTCAGATCAGCATATTCAAATGTGGTGTAGCTCAGGCCATAACCAAATGGGAATCTTGGGCTGTTGGGCATATCAATATAAGCCGATTTGTACAACAGATCATGATCTCCGAAGGATGGTCTTCCGGTGTTGAAGTGGTTGTAATACAATGGAATCTGGCCTTCATCACGCGGAAAAGTCATCGGAAGTTTGGCCGAAGGATTATAATCCCCCATCACTACATCGGCAATGGCATTCCCGGCTTCTGTTCCCAACCACCACGTATACAGGATGGCGGGCATTTTATCGGCAATCGAATTGAAAATCAGGGGACGACCAGCACTCATCAAAACAACAGTAGGTTTGTTGAGGGCAGCAATGGCATCTGCCAGTTCTTCCTGAATACCGGGCAAACGGATGTTAGCGCGGCTTTTTGCTTCACCACTCATATCCAAAGCTTCGCCAAGCGAAAGAATCACAACATCTGCCTTGCGGGCAAGTTCAAGCGCTGCAGCAAAACCGGCATGGGAAGTATCAGCAATACCACAACCTTCGGCAGTCAATAACTGAATATCTTTTGGAAGACGTGCCCTGAGGCCTTCTTCGATAGAAACGATCTCATCCAAACGCCATTGGATCGACCAGAAACCAAGCATATTCTGTTCTGAACTTCCCAGAGGGCCGATCAGCGCAACTGTTTTGATTTTTGAACCAGAGACATCGAGTGGCAGGAGATTTCCTTCATTTTTAAGCAGGACAATACTTTTCCGGGCGATATCGCGTGCAGCCGCATGATTTTCAGGCTGATTGATCATTGCTTTTTCTTTTTCAGGATCGCAAAATTTGTATGGATCATCAAACAATCCCAACTCGAATTTCTTTGTCAGAATGCGCCGTACGGCTTCATCAATCAGCGAAATATCAACTTTGCCTTCTTTCACAAGTTCAGTCAGATAATCGCGATAAACACGGCTCTCCATATCCATATCGCTTCCGGCGATAATCGATTTCAATGCGGCTTCTTTTCCATCAGCGCAATAGCCGTGAGCGACCATTTCACCCATTGATCCCCAGTCGCTTACCACAAATCCGTCGAATTTCCATTTTCCTTTCAGAATGTCTCTCTGCAAATACACATTGGCCGTGGCCGGAATCCCGTTCAAATCGTTGAATGAATTCATAAAAGTAGCAGCACCGGCATCAACACAAGCTTTAAAAGGAGGCAGATAAGTCTCGTGTAGCATCCTGAGACTCATATCCACTGAGTTGTAATCTCTTCCACCCACGGCAGCACCATAGGCAGCAAAATGCTTGGCACAGGCCATCACCGCATCTGTTGATCCCAATCCCTTTCCCTGGAAGCCTTTTACGCGTGCGTAAGCGATCTTCGATCCGAGATAGGTATCTTCACCTGCACCTTCCATCACACGGCCCCAGCGTGGGTCGCGGGCGATATCCACCATCGGGGCAAAAGTCCAGTGAATCCCACCGGCCGATGCTTCAATGGCGGCTATCCGGGCTGATTTTTCAATGGCTGCGAGATCCCAGCTGGCTGCTTCGGCCAAAGGAATCGGAAAAGTGATATAATAGCCATGTATCACGTCCAGACCGAAGAGCAATGGAATCTTCAAGCGTGACTGCATGGCGATATCCTGCATCAATCGAGTGTTTTCACTTCCCTTGATGTTCAGCATCGAACCAATTTTTCCCTGTCGGGCTTCGCTTGCCTTGTCGCCCGACTGCATCAGCGGACCTGTCGCTTCGTAATCACCTGTGTATTGGTTGAGTTGTCCAATTTTTTCTTCCAGGGTCATTTTCGACATTAAATCATCGAGTTTCCTTTGCTGGTTCGGACTTATCTGTCCAAAAACAAGCGTTGGCAATACCATTGCCAGTGTAAAAAGTAGTTGAATTAGTTTTGAACGAGTTTTCATAGTATGTTTATTTACAATCATTTAGAGTTCTTTTGCGATCAAATCAGCGAGAAAGGCAGCACCGGCTTCATTGGGATGAATTCCATCCGGAAATAAATCTTGCCGGTTCATGAGTGGAGTATAAAAATCAATAATATGTAAATCAGA
>CAZVKW010000269.1:0-2468 GCA_964627945.1 uncultured Lentimicrobiaceae bacterium | reverse complement strand
ACCTCTGCCTGTCCCCAGACCCTGACGTTATATTTCTTCAATGTTGCGAGGGCATCGCCTTTATATCCCTGGAAAAAATCTTCGTTCATGTTGTAAATGATTTATTTACAGTATTTTATAATGCTTTGAGATGGCTTAGCTCAACTCAGCCACTTTTGCTGCGATCTCGGCCAGCTCCACATTGCCGAGTGCTGCCTTGCGAATCTGTCCCATGATCCAGTTGATGCGGTGCCGTTCGCCGGGCTTCCTTCGATTGGCAATGAATTTCGCATGGATGAAGGGCAGTCTTCCGCTCAGTTCGTCCTGACTGGCTTTCTTAAACTTCAGGGTGGACAGAACCGATTCAAACTCCATCCGCGGATGATCGATCAGCACAGGAAGCATCTGAACAGCGAGTTTTTCGTTGAGTTGGTTCTCTTTCAGGAAAGCAAACAGACGATAAATAGTCTTCACTTTGAAATTGCTGTTCCTGCGTTTTCCAAGCATATTCTTCAGACGATGACCGAAGAAAGTTCCCAGGAATTTCGGATCAACACCAAGATCATTCACAATCTCCTGAATGAGAGGGAAATAGTTTTTCGAGAAGATATAGGTAAAGGTATCCTGCGGGATTCCCCAGCGCTGCATCTGTTGATAACGGTCGATCACTTCGGTGGGAAGATGACGGCCCAGTTCATTGATATAGGAATCTTCGAGCGGTATGGGGGCAGAATCTGTATCGGGATACATGCGGTCGGCACCCGGAAGCACGCGTTCGAATATCGTTGTTCCGTCGGTGAGTGATTTGCGGGTCTCGTTTGGAACACCTTCAAAAGCCATTTTGCAACGTTCTTCGATGGTTTCAAGCGCCGTTTTCATATCTGCCTGCGGTCCCCAGATGAGGATCAATGCGTCGTCGGACTTGCTTCCGGCCTGTTTGGCCAGACGTTTCCACTCTGCTTCATCCAGGTCCAAAACAAAAGATTCAGAATGGATCATATTGGGCTTTTCGAGACAGGCGATCACCTTCAGACGGTCGCTGATCTCGTTGGCAAATGTTTTTTCGGGCTGCGTGAAATGCGACAAAGCGCCTTTGAAACCAGGCAGTTTGACCAGCATCACGGTCTCTCCTCTTTCAACAGAACTGGCAAGCGGTTCATAGCTATATGCCTGATCATCGGCTGTCACCACATAAGACTCTATCTTCCAGCTTTCGGGTTTCTTGATCCTTTTCAGCTCGTCGCGCAACAATAGTAACGACCATTGTCTGAATGCCTCGTTGTGCGTGAGTTCGGGAATCCAGCGGGTGTGTGCAACGCCTTTTATCTCGATGCGTGTTCCGCCTTTGCAACTCACATTCACATCTTCACGACCGGCACCGATGCCCGTACGGACTTTCCCGGTGCTGCGGTTCAAAAAACGGATATAGTCGCAGGCTTCCTTCACCTCGTCGGGATTCAGACATTCGGGATAGGTGACTGTCTCGATCAGGGGCATCCCCAGACGGTCGGTTTTATAGATGCGCGTATGGCCAATGTCGGAGATCTCGCGGCACGAATCTTCCTCGATGCTCAGCTGTATCAGTCGGATCGTCTTGTTCTTCAACGGAATAGACCCTTCCACACCGATGATGGCGGTACGCTGAAACCCAGTAGGGATGCTGCCGTCGAGGTACTGTTTGCGGGTGATATGCACCTCGCCCACGATATTGAGTTTCGATAACTGTGCAATCTCGATAGCGATCTGAAGCGCTTCACGGTCAATCGGGAAAGGAGGAGTGTCATCCACCTCATACGTACAGGCCGTTTCGTTCTTGATCCGGTAGATGATCTCCTTCCGGGTCTTGAACTCCATGAGGGCCGTGCCGTCGTATTCGCCCAGCTCACTCAGCGTAGGACGCATATGACGAACCACTTCGGCATCGTAGTCGTTGCTGTGGTTATATAGTCCGGCCGGACAATGACAAAAGAGTTTTTCTTTGGTTAAAAGTTGCTGGTGCACTTCGAGGCCCGACATGAAACCGATACGGTCGTATGTTTTCTGGTCGGCCAGTTTGCGGTTCACATAACCGGCTTTTTGCAATGTTGCCTCGTAATGTGCCCGTGGATCGAACGAAAAGTCCATAGAATCAGGATTTAAGCTAAAACAGGGTTCAATCCTTCAAAGGTATGGAAAATAAGCGTGTTCAGCCCTAGCTGTTGTGAATCTTTTATCAGGTGGGAATTTGGCAATTCGACAATTGGGCAATTTGAAAATTTGAAAATGTGGGGATGTGAGAATGGAACGCAGATGAGGCGGATTAATCGTTGAATTGTTTATTTGTTTAATCGTTTAATCGAACACTGTCTTAACCCCAATTCCCAGAGGGGAAGCATTTTAAAATGACTTTTTATTCGTGATTTTCGTTATTCTGAAAAACTTGTAATTTCAATCTGTGTCTATCTGTCAAATCCGTGTTGTCTGTGTTCAATTCTATTTCGCTAAAGTCG
>CAZVKW010000268.1:0-2488 GCA_964627945.1 uncultured Lentimicrobiaceae bacterium | reverse complement strand
GGTGCATTAAAACCTCTTACCCGTGAAAACGGGACCATCACTGCCGGAAATTCGTCGGGGATTAATGATGGAGCTGCAGCCCTGATCATTGCCTCCGAAGCGGCTATACACAAATACTATCTGACTCCTATGGCCAGAATTTTGGGAATGGAAACTGCAGGTGTTCTTCCACGTATTATGGGCATGGGACCAGTTCCCGCTACCGGAAAACTTCTTAAGAGGTTAGAATTAACATTGGATGATATTGATATCATGGAACTTAATGAAGCTTTTGCTGCACAAGCTTTAGGTTGTATCCGGGAGTTTGGACTTGCAGATGATGACCCCAGAATAAATCAACTCGGCGGCGCCATTGCCTACGGACATCCTTTGGGGATGAGCGGGGCCAGGCTCATCACGACTGCCTGTTATCAGTTACAACGGTCAAATCAAAAAAAGGCCCTTTGCACGATGTGTATAGGTGTTGGACAGGGTATATCCATCATCATAGAAAGAGTTTGAGCTATTATTATTGTCGCCAACTTCTCTAGCTGTTAACAACCTCTTAGTGAAAATTCATGAATCGATTGATAAGTGTTAAAACTTCTAAAGATATTTTTCCTAACCTCCTTCATACACCAATAGGGTTTCTTTTAGAATATCATAATTTACTGCGCAGACCGGATTCATACACAAATGCGCAAATTTTAATTGGGATGTGTATGGATAACCGGAAACACTTGCGGATTCCCGACAACTTTGCATTTATTATCCGTTCTGGTGGAGCAAATTTACGATATAGTGCATTTAAGGTATCATATGCCATCGCGGTCGGAAATATCAGATATATTGCCATTATTGTCCACAATAACTGTGGAATGGTGAACCTTCTTTCACGGAAAAGCCAGTTTATAAACGGATTGTTAGATAATGCCGGCTGGGACAAGGAAAGGGCAGAAGAGCACTTTATGAGGTTCGCCCCGATGTTTGAAATTGGGGATGAAATTGATTTCGCAATCAGTGAAGCAAAACGTTTGCGTTCTGTATATCCGGGCATAACCGTTGTTCCTTTATTCTACAAGGTTGAAGATAATCTTCTATATTTGCTGGAAGGAAGATGACCTTTAATATGCTTAGTTAGAGTTATATTTGGCTGTTATTCACATGGCGCGAAAAGATCGACTACAGACATTAACCAATGACCAATACTACTGACATATACCATCCGTCTGGAGAAACAGAAAAACAATTTATCAATTGTATTTGGAGAATTCACGAATGTAATATTCAGGAAAAGACGGAGATAATACTGCCTAAAGGAACAGTAGAGTTAATCTTTAATCTCGCAGACGACATCTTTTATTGTAATTCCGTTTCGGAAATTAGAAAAAAACTGCCTTCCTGCTTCATTAACGGCATCAACTTTAAACCCTTCAACCTTATTAAAAACGGACAACAGATATTTCTGGGTATTCAACTAAATGCAATTGGACTGAAAATTTTGCTTAATGTATCAGTTAAGGAATTCAATAATAACGTCTTGGAAGGTTCGCATGTATGCAAATCTTTGGACACATTAACCCATCAATTATTTTCTAAAAATACATTTAACGAACAAGTAGAAACAATTATGAAATGGATTTCCCAAAGGATTTCCGTTTCAAATTATTACAAAGCCATTAATCAGATTCATGCTTTATTTTTTTCTAAAGCTATAAATGACCTTACTGTTAAAAAGCTTTGTAATGAAGTTTCTCTTTCGGACAGACATTTAAGGCGATTATCTTCAGAGTGGTTAGGAATGAATACGGAAACATTTATACTGTACAATAAATATCTATCATCTTTACACTTATTGCACAAGTCGGATTTACCCCTAACTCAAATTGGTTTGGAAGCTGGATATTTCGACCAATCTCATTTTATCAGGGAATTCAAGTCCTATACAGACCTGACACCTGGTGAGTATAGGTTATCAATTACAAATTTACCAGGTCATATCATCTGTTAATCCAAAATGTCCGAATTATACAATTTTATTGGTACCCGCATATACCATCTTTGCAGATTATTCACATCAATACACCTGCAATATGATATACAAATTCTCACTCATTGAAAAAATTCTGCTTGCAACCGATGTCATACCACATCCGTTTGCTGACGCATCATCCTCTGTAGGACTTGGTTTTGCATTGGGCAGTTCCGTAAAGCTAAAAATTGCCGATCAGCTTTCCATGAAATTTAATGATGTCGGGACCATTGCCCGTGCAGCCAATGTTAGCGAAGTTGGTGCAGAATTAATACTTGACTGTTTAGATGCGTTGGGATATGTTCAAAAAAAAGACAATCAATACGCCTTTACAAAGAGGGGTTTCAAAAATCTATCTCTTGGTTCGCCACATAACTTCAGACATTTTATTCTGTTTTGCGATTACCTGTATAAAGGATATCTTCATTTAGACGAAACAATCCGTTTAGGCAAAAGAGCGCAGTCAAATATGCTTGA
>CAZVKW010000267.1:0-2522 GCA_964627945.1 uncultured Lentimicrobiaceae bacterium | reverse complement strand
TCCTGAGGCATTAGCGTCACGCTGATCTTTTCTGTGTTGTCCGGAATGTTGATGTAAATCGCCTTGACAAAGGCATTGGCGCTTAAAAATATGCTTACCTGATGGCCAGCAAAAGCTTCCATCCTTTTATCAAAACCAATCATCAGGAGGCAAGAGCAGCTTGTTGGTGTTTATTTTGAGTAAACCTGAAAGTTTAAAAAAGAATCATTATTGCTTGGTCATTTGAAATTGAACAATGTTTCTTTACATATATGTCATATTATTTGATACAACATCATGTGATTCAATTCATTCCTTACAAATATTATATGCCGATGAAACAGGATGCAATACTAAGTATTTTACTTATTTAAATCGAATAATTAGGTGTTATTATATATTTACTTATTGCGTGAATAACAGTTTCTTTGTCATCGAAAACTATTCCAGATCTTTATCCCTATACAACGATATCATATAACATTTTATTAAAACTCATTCTGAAACTCACAAACCTTTCAATCTAACACTATACATATGAAAAACCAATCAACAGGAATCGGTAATTTCTTTTCATTCATAGGTTCATCCGAAAAAAATCATAACGACATTACAAATATAACTTTCAAACAACATAATCCGGAAAACCGGATATTGATGATTTACAATCAGCTAGCGAGAAGCCTCAGGAATATTGTAATTCTTGTAAGTGACGTGAATAATGATGAATTTCGAGTAGTTATAGAAAAAATACCTTACAGAGGATCAGTTGAAATTCCTTTTGAACTGTTGAAGAATGATTCAGGAGATGTCTTACAAAATGAGATTGATATGATCAATGTCAGAATATCAAATGTTTGGGAGAAATACTTTGTTAGCCCTGAAGGAATCATTACACCTGTGTAAACAAAATAAACATTTGAAGATACATAAAGCATATTTATTACAGGAAATTCCTGATTTTGAAAGAAGGCAGCATAGTTCGCTCGGCGAATTTAATGCTGCTTTTTGTTGAATGATCAGATTGTGTTTGTGGGTGTTTGAAGGAGGTAATGAATTTGGGATTGGTCCGTATTGTGTAATGAGTAAGAGATCATTCGATTTATAAAATATAAATGAATAAAAACCACTTGATGAAACATCGCTATTTCTGGTTAATCGCATTGATGTTTACCCTGTTTAGCTCTCAGGCTCAGACAAATTCAAAAGATGCCGACAGTATTGCACAACTCATAAAAGAATCGAGCCGACAAGACAGCAATTATGTGAAGCTTTTGCTTGAATATTATAAATTTTCGGCCGTACAATATCCTGATTCGGCGATGAATATATGTCAACAGGCCCTCGAAATCTCAAAAAATACCGGTTTCAATAGCGGGGAGATTAAGGCATTGAATGCACTGGGGGTGTGTTTTTGGTACCAAAACATACCCGATCAGACGATCAGTTATTTTCATCAGGCACTATCCCAAAGCGAAAAATATCAAAACCGAGATCTCCGGGCCCTGGTATGCAACAATCTCGGACTTTATTACGTCGTAATCGGAGTCACTGACAGCGCTGTTAAATTTCATCAGATGAGTGTTGATGCTGCTTCCATCAATAAAGACAATTCCCGGTATATAAAATCTATTTCTGATCTTGGGATGGCGTATTTTTATCAGGGGAATTATATGGAGGCTATCCAACGCCTGATGGAGGCCAAAATTTATTATGAACAAAAAAACATGAGTGCAGAGCAGGCATTGACCTGTACACGCATCGGAATGATCTATACAGATCTTTCCATTTACGAAAAATCAATGTATTTTTACAGGGAAGCCCTCAGAATCAATAATATAAAGAATGATATAACAATCAAAGTTTCGACTCTCCTGAATATGGGTAAACTGCTTTATGAATTCAAACAAAACAACGACTCTGCCAGAATTTATTTAAAGGAATGTATGCAACTGGCAAATAAGAACGGTATTGAAGACTTTCAGATTGCCGCCCTCATCAACCTGGGAAATATTGAGTTGGAAGAGAACAACTTCAGTCAGGCCCTCATTTTCTATCAGGAAGCTATGCAAATACCTGTATTTCAAATCCGTAACTGGCATCGTGCTGCCTTGTTTGTGAATATGGGAATTGCCTGTTTCGAACTTCATGATTTGAAAAATGCAGAGAAATATACCATCGACGGCTTAAAAATTGCCCGGGAACAGAAATTTCTGAGCATCGAAAAAAACGCCTGGAATAAACTTGGAGATATACAGGCAAAGAAAGGGCAATACAAGGAGGCATTTGAGAGCTATGTAAAATATGCTTCCCTGCTTGATTCACTCAGCAATGAAAATCTGAAACATAAACTCGCAGAAACGGTTTTCGAAATCAGCCTGGAGCAAAAGGAAAAGGAAAATCTGCTGCTGCAGAAAGAGAATGAAATCAAGCAACACATCATTGCAAAACAATGGTATTTCATCATTGCAACTGCCCTTATCATCATTCTGGGTTTGATAATTATCATGATCATTATCAGAAACACCAGAAACCAAAAGGCA
>CAZVKW010000266.1:0-2534 GCA_964627945.1 uncultured Lentimicrobiaceae bacterium | reverse complement strand
TCACGTAATATCCATTCGATAAGCGGTCCGTTCAAAGACAGGATTCGTTTTGAAATTAAATTGGATTACTTTAAGAAAATGAATAAAAATGTGAGGATCGGGATGTGAAAACAGATGTAATATATTGAATAAGAAAGTCTTAAACAACAAACCTTTCTCCCCATTCCGACATCTGTTGCATCACAGGCAATAATTCCTTGCCCTTTTCTGTAAGCGTATATTCAACTTTAGGGGGAATAACTTCGTAAACCTTGCGATTTACAACCCCGCTTTTTTCCAGTTCACGAAGTACCTGGGTCAACATTTTATCATTGATTCCCACCAAAATTTTCTTCATCTCACCAAAACGTTTTGCCCCATCGCGTAAATTCCAGAATACCAGACCTTTCCATCTGCCACCAATTACCGAAAGGGTGAGATCAACCGGACAATAATAAAATGTGCCATCTAATTCATATCGTTTCATGCTTGCAAATTTTGGATAAAAATATCCAAAACAACAATACTTACCAAATATATAGTGCTTTCTTTTTGGGTAGTATATTGCAAAAACAAAGTGTCGATCGCACCTTTGCAGCCTAAACTAACATTCAAAAAAATGGAAAAAGAACAAGTTAAAAACACAGCATTGGCTGTTTCAAAAGCCATTCTGGAAGCACGTTGGAATGATCTGGACCTGCTTCTTGACGACAAATTCACGTATACAGGAGATGGTTTTGTCTTTACCAAAGATGAATATATCGGCTTCATGCAGGACATGAAAGCAGCCTTTTCGAATCTCAAAATGGAGTTTCCGCATATTGTTGTCGATGGCGATACCGCGTCGATCAGGTTTATTTCGACTGCGGTGAACACCGGCAAATTCATGGGAGCACCTGCAAATAAAAAAAATCTGGTGATCAACGGGATTTTTATCAGAAAAGTGAAAGATGGAAAAGTGATGCAGGAATGGCAAACAACTGATCTTCTTGGTGTTATGAAACAGATTGGTTTTGGTGCTTTGATGGGATATTCGCTCTTTGTCGGACTTTTCAATGTGAAGCAAGCCAGACCTATAAGAAAAAGATAAATATTCTCCTAATATCATGCGAATTGCAGCTTTATTTTCCGAACTAATTCCAGGCTAAATTGATTTTCATGGATTATTGCAAAATAATTGCAAATTTGTGATGAATTCAATGAATAGCTTTCTCAAACCAATAAAAGAATATTTTATTTAAAATATTGGATTTGAGATTTTTAACCGCTTAAACCAATATTATTTCTATGCACGAGTTTTCTCTGGCGACCGAAGTGATCAATCTTGCACAACGCGAGATGGAGAAAAGTCAGGCTGCATCGATTCAGGAAATCACCATTGAAGTTGGTGATCTGAGTGGTGTGGATGCTGATGCCTTTGAAACGGCCATGGACCTGCTTTCAAAAGACTCGATCCTTGATGGGGCAAAACTGAAAATTATCCGAAGTCCGGGAAAAGGGAAATGCAATGTGTGTAAGGACGAATTCGGGATGATACACCGACTCGACTTTTGTCCGAAATGCAAGTGCTTTCCTTCAGAAATTTGCGGTGGCGAGGAATTCAGGGTGGTTTCGCTCGTGGTCGAATAGTAAAGTAAATTAAAAAAACATAAAACCAATAACAATGTGTGATACATGCGGATGCAGCGATTCAGAAGAATATAAGATTCACCCTGTTCATCATGTGCATTCGCACGATCATGAGGGTAAAAAGATTATTAGCCTGAACCTGAATGTTCTCTCCGGCAACGACCAGCTTGCTCAGAAAAACCGAAAACTTTTTCAAGACAGGAAAGTGCTCTGTCTGAATCTTGTAAGTTCTCCCGGATCAGGCAAAACAAGCATCCTCGAAAAAACAATTCAGGCTTTGATTCCTTCCATGAAAATAGCTGTTATTGAAGGAGATCAGCAAACCTTGCTCGATGCCGACCGGATCGAAAAAGCCGGTGCGCCTGCCATTCAGATCAACACCGGATCGGGCTGTCATCTGGATGCAAAAATGATCGATTCGGCCTTAAAAATCATGGAGATAGAAGACGAATCCCTTCTGTTTATTGAAAATGTGGGAAACCTCGTTTGTCCGGCCCTGTTCGATCTGGGCGAATCGAAAAGAGTTGTGGTAATCAGCGTTACCGAAGGAGCCGATAAACCCCTGAAATACCCCTATATGTTTCAGTCAGCCAATCTTTGTATCATCAATAAATCGGATCTTTTGCCCTATGTTGACTTCAGCACTGATGAAGCCATCCGATACGCAAGAACACTCAATCCGGATATGGAATTTATCATTGTATCGGCTAAAAGAGGTGAAGGAATGAGCGAATGGTTTGACTGGCTTAAAACAAATTTACAATCGATCTGATTTTAAAGATGAACAAGTTTATTATCTGTTTATCAGTATATTAACCAATTCTTTTATTTGTTTCACCGCTTCCGGAATAGCATTTTCTACTTCCGTTGTAAGTTCCATTCCCATCTCCTGTTAATCGTTGATTGAAATAGCAACGAGAATTATT
>CAZVKW010000265.1:0-2537 GCA_964627945.1 uncultured Lentimicrobiaceae bacterium | reverse complement strand
ATAAAAAGCATTCCATTTGTCAGAAAAAATATTAATATGCCTGTACAATATTTTCAATATTCCGTCGATCGTATTGTATAATCGTTATCTTTGTTCCGGTTTAATTAAATTCATCTTTCGGGAATACTGTTCGGTTTATCAATGATTAAAAAACAACTTTTTGATTAACAATAAATTACACATATTTCAGAAAACATTCACTTATCAATTATTCAATTATCATGAACATTTTTGTTGCAAAACTGAACTTCAAAACAACCAGTGAACAATTGCTGGCTTTATTTGAAAAATTTGGCGAAGTTTCTTCAGCCAAGGTTATTATTGACAAAGCTACTAACCGTTCGAAAGGTTATGGATTTGTTGAAATGCCCGATGACAACCAGGGTTATGCTGCTATCAACGATCTGAACGAAACAGAAGTTGACGGAAGCACCATCGTAGTTAAAAAAGCTCGTCCGAAAGAAAGTACCGGTGGAAGCCAGGGCGGCGGTGGTGGATACCAGCGTCGTGAAGGTGGCGGTGGCGGTGGTTTCAACAGAAACCGTTACTAAACCAAGCAGAACATACGAAAAGGCGGCATTGACCGCCTTTTTTTATGGAATCAAAACAAGTCTTTTGCATTTCAACGATAATCTGTATCTTTGCAGCCGCAAACACCGTATGGTCTCGTAGCTCAGTTGGATAGAGCAACAGCCTTCTAAGCTGTGGGTCGCAGGTTCGAATCCTGCCGGGATCACGAATAATAAATAAAACCACTTGTATTTCAATTGAATACAAGTGGTTTTTGCTTTCTACACACATATATTTCTGGCAGAAAACATTTATTTTTTTTAAGCTTTGCCTTCAGAGTATTATACACATGTCCTTTTGTAGGCTTACCATTTTTACTTCAATTAAAAAGTAGTTAATTTTCATTTTGAGAATTTAATAAAATGGAATTGGTCATGAGATAATTGGGTTAGTGGTTTAGCACGTGCCTAAATATGCATGAACAATTCAAACTGTTTGCGATTTTTTATAAATTTATCGTTCATTTCAAAAAAGAACAATGATATGGATAGCAAAGACAAGCAAAAGTATCAGCAAAAGGCAAATGACAGTTTCAAAACCAAGCTTAATTTATATTTGTTTAGCAAATCGTTAAAAAATGAATTGGACAAAACAGATCTCCATGATTTCCATGATTTTGGTATTAACGACGGTTTAGTGAACCAATATACGGTAGAATACTGGCAGTATGAAAAGGAACATAGAATTAATGGAGGTCTATCAAACGAGGAGATTTATCAACAAATTGGAAGATTTCAGGTTGAAAGAAAGGAAGACATAGAGAATCTCCGTAAGATTTATTATAATAGTTTTCTTTCTGAAACATTCATTATTACTGATCAGTTTGTAACTCTTATAAATGATGAAAATACACCTTGTGATTATTGCGGAATTACAATTTCACAAGTCAAAGAATTAGCAAATAATTATAAACTTTACAAGAAAAACAATCGCGGTTGGTCGCTCGAAATAGACCGAAAGAATTCAAATTATGAATATACAACTGATAATTGTGTGATGGCCTGCTATTGGTGCAACAATGCCAAAACTGACGAGTTTACATATGATGAATTCAAAGAAATCGGACATGCGATCCGGCAAATATGGGAGAAAAGAATGAAAATTGATAATTCATAAGTATCTCATCATCAACTTCCTGCATTTCGATTAAAATTTGTTAAAAAATTTGCTATCCCTCCCCTGCTGACCTAGTTTCGTGTGTTCATTTAAAACCATAAATTATGATCACAGACGCACAAACCAATCGGGTGTATTTCTCGCAACTTCTTGAAATTAAGCCCCAATACACTGCTTTCAGCAGGGATCTAAAAACCATCCTCGATAAGCATGAAATAAGGTATAGTTTCCTACCAGAAACATGGGATATCTGGTGCCGCGACTATATGCTGGTGCAAACCAAGGTCGACAGTTTTATCCAGTACCGCTACGAACCAGATTATCTACTATCGAAAAAGTACCGCAGAACAAAAACCTATCCTGATCTGGTGTGCGACCGCATTGGCATTCAAACGCACAAAACAAACCTGATCCTCGATGGCGGAAACATTGTTAAAAGTCAGAACAAGGTAATCATGACCGATAAGATTATTCCGGAGAACTCGCCGCAACACCTCAAATCAGCCCTTATCGATGAACTGAGAAAGCTATTCGAAGTAAATGAAATCATTCTGATACCCTGGTATATCGATGACGAATTTGGTCATTCGGATGGCATCCTTCACTTTATCGACGAAGAGCATGTACTGGTCGATGGTTATCATAAGCTGAGTAAAAGCGCCTATGGTGAAAAGCTGTATAAGGTACTCAAAGCGCATCACCTTATTCCGGTCGAACTGACCTTCAATGTCAGATACCAGAGCAACAATAACTGGGGATATCTGAACTTTCTGCAAATGGAGAATCTTTTGTGATTCCGCAATTTGGAATTGATGAAGACGAACAGGCGCTCAATCAATTTAAACAGATCT
>CAZVKW010000264.1:0-2560 GCA_964627945.1 uncultured Lentimicrobiaceae bacterium | reverse complement strand
CAGGATTTTGGAACAGCACAGCCGGCAATGGCAAGCCAACGGTGTGCAGAACGGAGCTGCGCTGGTGATGGAGGTTGCAAGCGGAAAAGTACTGGCATATGTTGGAAATATTCCTTCATCTGATCTGAAGCAGAACAACAATTCCGTCGATGTGATCAAAGCACCACGAAGTCCGGGCAGCACCCTGAAACCTTTGCTTTTTTCGGCATTGCTTTCTGATGGTCTCATTCTTCCTACGACGCTGATTCCAGATATTCCCACGCAGATTGCAGGTTATGCGCCCAAGAACTTCAATATGGAATACGACGGCGCTGTTCAGGCGAAACGTGCTATTTCACGATCACTCAATGTTCCTGCAATCAGGATGTTACGCAATTACGGATTGGAACGATTTCATCTTATGCTGCAGCGCATGGGCATGAGTACGATCAATAAACCAGCCAATCATTATGGTTTATCGCTGATCCTTGGAGGAGGCGAAACAACACTTTGGGATCTCTGCGGAATTTATGCCTCTATGGCTCGCATTCTCAATCAATACCACGAAAACAGTGCTCGCTACGATATGAAGGACTGGCATATGCCCTATATCCTTCAAAATGAGATTCCGGTCAGGAAGAAAAAAGAGGTAATGGATCTGGATGAGTCGTTTATGCTGGGTGCCGGAGCAATCTATTCTACTTTTGAAGCGATGGAAGACGTGATGCGTCCTGGTGAAGAAGCCATCTACAAAGAGTTGAATGTGAGTCACAAAATCGCATGGAAGACCGGAACGAGCTTCGGAAATCGGGATGGATGGGCCATCGGTTGCACATCCGCGTATGTTGTGGGTGTCTGGGTTGGGAATGCTGACGGCGAAGGAAGACCCGGACTGACAGGTATTTCAACGGCAGCCCCCGCACTTTTCGAAATCTTCTCCCTGCTCCCATCCAGTCGATGGTTTGAAATTCCATATGACGATATGAGCAAAGTGGCTGTTTGCGCTTCAAGCGGTTACCGTGCCTCAACAATCTGCGAAAAAGTGGATTCCCTCTGGGTTCCCAATGCCGGGCTCCGAAGCGGTCCATGCCCCTTCCATCAGATGATTCATCTGGATGCCAGTGGGCAATACCGTGTACACAGTGAATGTGAATCTCCCGAAAAGATGCTGCATACCTCATGGTTCGTGCTACCTCCGGCTATGGAATGGTATTATAAATCTAAAAACCTGGATTATAAAATCTTACCACCATTTCGTGCTGATTGCGAACAAAACAATCCGGATCAGCATGATATGGAAATTATCTATCCGAAAAGTCAGACCCAGATCTATGTCCCGACAGATATTGATGGTACAGCCGGTAAAACTGTGTTTGAAATCGCGCATCGTACGCCCTCCACGATCGTTTACTGGCATGTGGACGATGAGTATATCGGGTTTACCCGATCATTTCATCAGATGGCACTCTATCCCTCGCCGGGAATGCACCTGCTCAGCCTCATTGATGAACATGGCTCAAGGCTTGAAATGAGCTTTGAGATTGTGAACAAGAAACAATAGCGCATAAAAAAAGTGCTCTCCATCAAGGAAAGCACTTTAATATCTTCGAAATGTATCTAATTCTATTTCGACAACAATTCAAGCATTTTCTTTCCGATATCAGCCGGTGAATCAACTACATGAACACCACAATCGGTCAGAATTTCTTTTTTTGCTTCGGCTGTATCGGCTTTTCCACCGATGATAGCGCCTGCATGACCCATTGTTCGTCCTTTTGGGGCAGTTGCTCCGGCAATGAATCCAACAACAGGCTTTGTTCCGTTATCCTTGATCCAGTTAGCGGCATCGGCTTCCATATTTCCACCGATCTCACCAATCATCACAATACCTTCTGTCTCAGGGTCAGCCATCAGCAATTGAACAGCATCGCGGGTGGTTGTTCCGATAATCGGGTCACCACCGATTCCGATGGCTGTTGTTTGTCCTAATCCTGCCTTGGTTAACTGATCCACAGCTTCATAGGTCAAGGTCCCTGAACGGGAAACGATCCCTACCCTACCCTTCTGATGAATGAAACCGGGCATGATGCCCACTTTTGCTTCGCCCGGAGTGATTACACCCGGACAGTTAGGACCTACCAAACGCGTTTTTCTGCCAGCCAGATAGGCTTTTACTTTCACCATATCTGATGTTGGGATACCTTCGGTGATGCAGACAACCAGTCCGATTCCTGCAGCAGCGGCTTCCATGATGGCATCGGCAGCAAAGGCTGGCGGAACAAAAATGACGGAAACATCGGCTCCTGTAACTTCTACGGCATCTGAAACGGTATTAAAAACAGGTTTTCCGAGATGGGTCTCTCCACCTTTGCCGGGGGTTACTCCTCCTACTACCTGGGTGCCATAGTCAATCATCTGACCTGCGTGAAAAGTGCCTTCGCTTCCGGTAAAACCCTGAACGAGAACCTTTGAATGCTTGTTAACGAGTACGCTCATGAAAATGTTTTTTCTAATTTGAGTCAAAGGTAAAATTTTTGTTGTTGTTTATTAATCAGTTGTTGGAAAATTTTGAAGGAATGGC
>CAZVKW010000263.1:0-2563 GCA_964627945.1 uncultured Lentimicrobiaceae bacterium | reverse complement strand
ATGAAGGGCAATACAATCCTGGTTCCAGTGAGGGAAAGCATTTGCTGGCTCATGAGTTGATACACACTGAGCAACAAAGAAATGAACAGCAAACCCTACTGATTCAACAGAGGCATAATCCTTTTAGTCAGGATCGTATTCACGATCGACTTCTTGACTGCTACGCTGACTTCCCAGGATTAACCCGAGACCAAGTTTTACAGCTTAGTGAAGGAAATGAGAAGAGGTTGCAGCTTTCAACAGATATTACAACTGAATTGCAAACTTTGATTGATGGGGCAACATGGAAAGAAATACGAAAAAGGGTATACCCCCTTGAATCCGCAGCTGGAATTCAAAGGGCTAAAGACAGGCATTCTGGAAAGATTCCCGATCTTACCGGGCTTGGCCGTCTTTCCTCTCTTGATCGGTTTGCGTCTGCTATTCATAGTATTCAATCTCAATGGGTGGCTTTAAAAACTTCGTCAGCACGGCTTAAGGAGGTGGGCATAGCAGCAGAAGTTCCCGCATTTTTGGCAGTTGATAAGGAATCAATGGAGAGTAAAGGGTTTTTCTCTTCGAGTGAATGGAAATATGTAGTAAGTAAAGAATTGGTAAGCAAAGATACCTTAGATGATAAAGGTGCAGCAGACCTTGCCACTACTACATTGCACGAAAGTCGTCATGCAGAGCAGACATTTCTTTCGGCACGATTTTCAGCTGAAGTCAATAAAAAGACTGCTCCAGATCTTGCATTAGAACAGCATATACCCCTGAAAATTGCCAAAGAGGCTGTTGCAAAAAAATTTGATAGCTCTATTAGTACTGAAACGAGAAGTTTGGGTTCGCAAATGTTTCAGGCTGGAATAACAGATGCCCAGACCAATCAGGAAACATCAGATGATGTTCAGGCTTCATGGGCTCAGTTGAAAACCAGGCGTGATAAAGGAATCAAAGCTTTGAAAAAACAAATGAAGGGAGCCACTTCTTCTACCATAAGCGAAGCTGAGGTTCAGCGTGACTTATTGAAAGTCGCAATTGCCGAAGTAGAAAAGAAGTATGCACTTTATCGTATAATACCATACGAAGCCGACGCACATGAAGTTGGCGACGCAGCTGAACAAGCTTACCTCGGATGGCCAAAATAAATAACCCCAAAAGGATTGTAAATGGTAAACTTGATTCATGAATTTGTCACTTTTCTTTCGCAAGCAAATCTTAGTGCTTCTGAAGTTATCTCCCGTATTGGTTCTGTAGAGTACGATCCAGGCCCTCCATTGCCGGTCAAATTGCAAACAAACATTGCGGGGATAAGCGATGCAAGTCTTTTTCTCTACCCTGATACTGGATTGCCATATGTTCTCAAACTAAGGCTTGCGTCCAGAGTGAAACTGAATCTGGGGATCCTGAAAAAGGAGTTTCACATATTCGAAAGAGCAGTAAGTTCGCCGGAAACAACTCCGAAATTGATTTTTTATCCAAATGTTCAAAATTCGGAGTGCAAAGTGGTCTTGATCGCGGAGCTGGAATCAATGACCTCCAAAATAGATAATGCAGGAGTTATAAGTATTTCTTTTCGGCGTGATCTTAATACGACAGATTCCTGATTCTGAATCCGAATCTCTTATTAAGTGGGTTTACATTTTTATAATAAAAAAAAGCACATTCTGATTGGTTGACTTTAAATGCATATCTCACAAAGCCAATACCACTTCTTCCACAAAAGCCGGAGAAGTGGTATCTGTTCGGTTACAATTACAAAATGAACTTGAAATACAGCTTTTATAAAAAAGCACCTATCCAGTTCAAACTTACCATCGGTTCGCCTGATGATCCATTAGAAGCTGAAGCCAATGCCATGGCAGATACCGTTATGAGGATGCCGGACCAAAACTTTATCCAACGTAAATGCAGCGATAGTGAAGAAGAAGAAAAAGTATAACGAAAACCTTTGGTTTCCCCCATTTCCAATTCGTTTGCTACGAGTGGTTAGTTGAATAGTATTTGTAAAAGCAAAAAAAACAAGTCATTATTTTTAACACGGTTTCCATTGGGTCTGCACATTCAAAGTCGGGTAAAATTTCACAAGCCAAATAGATAGCATCAATTTGATCATTTTTTTGTAAGTCAGGTTCCAATAGCCGGGTTATTGCCACAGGCTGCTGCTAACCGGATAGCCCGGGAATATATAGATGGCCAGATTTTTTACGAACCTGTTGTAAGAATCATGATTACCCAGCGGGGAGCACATTATGCCCCATTAATGGGCCCGACAAGTCAGTCATTGTGGATTGAATCCAATATAGTATTTGACAGAAATTCAATTGAAGCAAGAAGAAGAGACAGGCAACGATATTTTATCAGCTACATCAGTGCAGCTACTTTAACGGAAACAGCAACTGCGTTTGCACGTATTTATTACTACAGGTGGATACAGGAACATGCAAACCAGGCTGATTTTTTTACAATGGAACCACATCAGGTCTGGTCGCTTTCATTACAGCAGGCATTTACACCTCCGCCACCATCCCCTATACAACCGTTTCTTGATCTTATGTCCAGTATGCATTCAAGGGCCCGGGCA
>CAZVKW010000262.1:0-2609 GCA_964627945.1 uncultured Lentimicrobiaceae bacterium | reverse complement strand
ACTAATTCACGATACCTTCCTACGCTTAACGCTTCGTGCTGTGGTCCGAACTCAATGTATTCCTTGGTGGTAAGGATATCTTTCAAATTAAACTTAGCCGGACCTAATGGCATTACCAGCTCAATGTACTTCATCAAAGGAGCAAGATTTTCGATAAGTTCATCAAATTTCGCTTCCGAAATGGTACTCCAGTAATGTTCGGTCTGCGATTGCTTGATCAGCTCATTGTGCCAGGATACAACGTTTAGGGTTAGCGGCAACCTGCCAATTGTTTCAATTATATAGTTTTTCAATGTTTCGTATTTCCCCAACACCACATCATCAATAGGATTAAGAGGAGGGTGTGGAGAATTATCATTTGTCATCCATGCCAATGAAACTTCGACAATATCTTTTTCGAAACGCATGGCGGCAAAATCAGTTTCGGAAACTGTGCGGAACAATGGTTTTACAATAGCCCTAAGAAATTCAACCTTATCAATGGTTAATGCATTCCAGAAATCCGGTTCTTCCAAACGTTGCATTTCAAACCGAGCATCCTTGATAACGATGGAATTTTGCGGTAAGTCAGCAATTTGTTTTTGCAATTTCCTGATTTCACTGGATTGTGTTTCTGTCATATTCAGTTCACCGGCCTTTTCGATTTTATCCAGTCGTAAACCAAACAGGCGCACAGGCAATGGAATCTGTGGTTTCGGCATTATACCTCTTGGATTAACTTTGAAATACTCAAAATTATCCCAACAATCGAGGATCAGAAACGTATCTTTTTCGGTACACCAGGGTTTAAGTTTCGATTTATCGAGCAGGCGGGTACCACGGCCAATCATTTGCCAGAATTTAGTGTATGAAAACACCGGTTTTGCAAAAACGAGGTTTGTGATTTCCTGAATATCAATTCCTGTATCGAGCATATCAACACTTAAGGCGACACGAGGCATGTCATTTGATTTGAATTGATCAAGAAGCCCTCCTTTGCCATACACACGAGGATCATCCGACACAATCACTTTAGCCAGTTCACCTTTGTATTCCGGATACAGTGCATCGAAAATCACTTCCATTCTTCGTGCATGAGCTTTACTTATGCAAAAGAAAATGGTTTTTCCGGGCAATACTCCGTTGTTATCTTTTATGCATTCTTCCATAAACTCACGTACAATCAGCGTGTTCGTTCCGCGATTGATAACAGATTTTTCGAGTTCAGTGCCTTCGTAATCTATTTCTTCGATTTGTTTGCCTTCAAGTATCAGTTTTTTCTGATCTTCGAGGCTTATAGTGCGTTTGTTTATTCCCTGCTCCTGGAATTTGGTCTGGATTTTCATCACCTGAAAGCCATTCAGATAACGAGGTATATGGTTTAGCGCTTCGTCATACGAATAAGCAAATGTAGGAACGCCATCTTCGCATTCGAAAAGGTCAAAAGTATTGTGGTCGATAACATCAGTTGGAGTTGCTGTAAGTCCCAGTGTAAGCGTATTGAAGTAATCCAGTACCTCCTGGTAAGTGTTATAGATGGAACGGTGACTTTCGTCAACAACTACCAGGTCGAAAAAATGCGGCGAAAGGATATTTTTTTCATCCCTGATAATGTTGAGCATAGTGGGATAAGTAGAAACATAAATCCTGCGGTCTTTTTCAAAGTTGTTATCATCAGGCTTTGGCCAACGTGGTTCATTTGGCAGGTGTTCCTTAAACGCATCAAGCGCTTGCGTTTGTAATGCAATTCTATCTACAAGGAAAAGAATACGCTCAGCCCATCCGGCACGCATTAAAGCATCAACCAAGGCAATACAAGTTCTTGTTTTGCCGGTTCCTGTTGCCATTACTAAAAGGAATTTCCGTTTCCTCAGTTCAATTTTTTCCATTATTGAACGAATAGCATGAATTTGGTAATCCCGTCCTGCAATTTGAGTGTTTATTAATTCACCGGCCAGCGATTTCTTTGATTTCCGAATGTATTGATGCCGTTCAAGGTCATCACGCGTCGGGAAACCATATACTTTTTTGGGTGGATAGTTCTCCAGATCCCATAAATATATATCATATCCGTTGGAATAGTAACAAAAAGGAAGCTCCTGCTTATTCTTTTCTTTAATATGGTAGCAATATTGTTTTGCCTGTTCACGCCCGATGGCTGCATCAACAGTTGTTTTTTTTGCTTCGACAACCGCAAGTATCTTCCCATCCTTACCCAACAACACATAATCGCTAAACTGATGTCCCTGGTAAAGATTTAGCGGCTCAGCTGCACCTTCGGGTGAACCTATTTTTATATCATACTCCTCAATAACCTTTGAACGATCATTAACATCCCATCCTGCTTGCTTCAACTGGATGTCGATCAGTTCTTTTCGGGTATATTTTTCGCTTTTCAAACTGCGGATTATTATGATTTGAATAAAAATGAACCTGAATTTGTGTTACAACGATATGAATTACATTAAATGGTTAGTATTACTGACTTAAATTTCATCAAATTTATACAGAAATGTGATTGAAATGGCTTGAATGCAATATAAAAACAATAAAAAAGCTACTTACAGACCATTATTATCTTGCAAAAAAGCACCCTTCTAAGTAAAAATTGCATGAAAACGCACGGGAAA
>CAZVKW010000261.1:0-2620 GCA_964627945.1 uncultured Lentimicrobiaceae bacterium | reverse complement strand
GGCACCTCTCTCTTCTTCCTTCCCTTACCGTCAGATTGGGAGTGCAAAAGTACAGTCTTTTTTGAAACTACCAAATTATTTTTTGGTTATTTTTCAGACTAATTCTTAAATCATTTTAAATCAGCAGTATAATGATGCAAAAAAATACAAAATAATCCGAAATTCATTCGGAAACCGAATTTTGTTTGCTAAATCAATATGGAAAATTTCCAGTTAACTGCGATTGTATTTGTGATCAAGGAACATATAAACCATTGTTTCTACAACAAGGGAGGGCAAAGGTAAAGCAATTGAAAAAAATAGCAAGTATTTTTTAATATTTTTTTTCAAAGAAAATTAGAATATGGATCTAACGAATGAAAACAGGTCTTTCAGTTGTGGATTGCCTTACATCAAAGATATACCCAATCCCATTGAAAGCCTGAAGATACTCTGGATCGGAAATCTGATTTCTTATCACAAAATCAGTCATGCTACCTCTTGCCTTTTTTGCAAAAATACTCACGATCTTGGAAGTGCCATTGACAGTATCCAGAAAAACCGGACTTATTACTTTATAAGGAAGTTTCTTAAAATCGATACTTTTCGCGTATTCCGCTGAGGCAAGATTCAGAATCGTTGCTGATTGTAGGGTTTTCATATCCGCTTCAAGTGCTTTCCGGATTTCTGATTTCCAATAGGAATACAGATTTTGGTGTTTCCCTATTTGTATGCCAGTTTCCATTTCAAGCCGATAAGGAAGAATCAAATCCAATGGTCGTAAATAACCATATAAGGCTGATATAATGCGTAAATGATTTTGTGCAAATTCAAGATCTTTTACCTGGAAATTATTAGGTTGCATTGATTCATATGCATCGCCTGTAAAAGTGAAAATTGCCTGTGAATATTTGCGGTCATGATCCTGTAATAGAAATTGCTGGTACCGCTGATATACTATTTCAGAAAGTGATTGACTGATTTCTAATAGATTACTGAGTTTAGAAGGCGTGAATTTGCTTAATATTTTAGTAATTGCTTTCGATTTTTTATCAAAAAGTACCTCAGATACTCCTGCATCAGGATGTAAATTTCCTGATACCATTGACTTGGAGGGTGATAACAGAATCAACATCGGAAAGAAAGGAATTATACCTAATAATAAAAAGAGGGGAAACTGCCAAATGAATTTGTGCCCGGAAATTGATAAGAACCTGGATGGTTTCCATTTGAATATTCGAAGGATGCTTCCACACGAAATTTCTCCGTGACCTGATATTGTACTCCAATATTGATCCCTTCTGCTTCAAAATCAATGGCTCTTGGATTCAATTTGGATGAACTAAGATCGAATTGTTTCCAAGCTGTCCCCCGTAATGTGACTTTCGGATTTAATTCATAAAGACCACTCACATAGACACTTCCCAAAGAAAAATGATTTGAACCGGACTGAGTAGATTCACTATTCCTGGAATTGAGAAATAATGATTGGTAACTTATTCCGGCCTCGATGCTGAATTTAGGTTTCACAGGAAAGATAACTGAAGGGGAAATACTTGTTCCAAAAATCGAACTACCGTTCATACCTGTGGCGAACTGACTTCCCATTTTCAATGAATAGGATGGCTTTTTGGTAAGATGATAATCGGATATGCGATAATCACCTATCTGACTTTGAGCCTGCAATCCAAAAAAGAAAAAAACAATGATTATTAATACGAATTTTTGTCTTAAGTAATTCATTTTTAGTGTATTTAATCCAATAATTTGCTGGTTCGGATTAAAGATGTAAACTTATCCCGGAGTAAAAGTAACTAATTTATCAGAAAATCTGACGTTTTTTTACACGGTAATCATCCAATGAACGGTCAGGGTCAATAATTTCCAGTAGCATATCTTTTTCAGAAAGTAAAGCTGAAATAACCCCAAAATAGATCAAATGCGCCAGAATATTGTCTAAAACCCTTTTAGGAATGGGTAAAAAAGCGCGAAATGAATCGTAGTTTGTAGTTTTATGTAATTGTAAGAAATTGAATACTTTATACTCGTTTTCGCCAATAGAAAACATCGTTTGAATATTTCTTTCATAAAGTTTCCAAACGCGAATCTGAACTGAATGTGCCAACAGATTCTGGTCAGCCACTCTTACATAGTATTTCATTTCATTGTTTTTATCCGGAGCTTTATGCTTTATTTGGCTTTTTTCGACTGAAATCTCCAGCACCATTCTCCCCTGAATGTTGTATTCTTTGGTGTGAAATGCAATTTGAGGCTGACAATACATTGTAGATGCCGCTTCTACCATATAATATTCCTCTTCCGACCTTACTCCGGCAATCGCTCCATTGTCTTTTACGCCAACAAGTAACTTGCCTCCGTCTGTATTGGCAAATGCAGCAAGTGTGCGGGCAATTTTACGACTGTCAGAAATCTCAAATTTAAAATCCAATTGCTGGTTTTCACCCTGATCAATCAGATTCTGAAGATGATCTTCTTTGCCTTTCTGCTCTCTGACACCGAATTTCTTAATGGATTGGTTATCCTTCGACAACATTTCTGCCAATTTTGAGGTCAATGTTACGGAAAATGCCCGAAGTATTTGTTTAAAAACATGAAAGGTCCCTGTTGTAGCAGGGACCTT
>CAZVKW010000260.1:0-2623 GCA_964627945.1 uncultured Lentimicrobiaceae bacterium | reverse complement strand
ACCAGCACGAAAAGGTGATCTATGAACCCGAAAAGTGTATCCGATGTAATTTGTGTGTGGAGATTACGATGCGAAACAAGGAACTGTCCGGATTAACACAAGTGGGTCGCGGTTTCGAAGTTCAAATCAATGTTCCGTTTAACGATTCCATGAAAAACGCGCTCAATCAATCGGCTGAAGATTGCGTAAATGCTTGTCCAACAGCGGCTTTGTCATTTAAAGAATCTGATAAACCCCATAAAAAATCATGAGAAGAATTGCGATTGGCATGTGTATTTTTCTGCTTTATTTGCAGGGAATCGGTCAAACTGTTGACAGTTGGAGTAGTTTCAGGGGTGATCAGGCCCTGAATGGAACTACCTCAGCCAATATTCCTGACAATCCGTATTTACTGTGGACATTCAAAACCGATGGTATCATCAAATCTTCGCCCGTCATCGGAAATGGTTGCATTTATATTGGCTCTGACGATGGAAATCTGTATGCTGTTTCGCTCAACGGTGAGCTCCGTTGGAAATTCGATGCTGGAACATCCATCGAAGCGGCACCTTTTCTACTGGATGGAATGGTTTATGTTGGCTCACTCGAAGGAATTTTTTATGCCCTTGAAGCCAAAACCGGAAAACTGGTCTGGAAATATACCACCGATGGTCAGATTTCGGGCGCTGCCGGTTGGTACAAGTCCGGAAAAAGCAAAAAGTTAATCTTCGGAAGCTACGATTTTTTTCTGCATAGTGTCGATGCACTGACCGGAGTATTGCAATGGAAATATGAATCGGGAAACTTCATCAACGGGGCGCCGGCCATTTCAAATAATACAGCTATTTTCGGAGGTTGCGATGGCTATTTGCATCTTGTCAATCTGCAAACAGGCCTGCGAAAGGACACCCTCAATATTGGCACCTATATCGCCGCATCGCCCGCTGTTGTTCGGGAGGAGGCATATTTCGGAAACTATGACGGGGTTTTTTACAGCATGGACCTGAAAACCGGAAAAACAGTCTGGAAATTTGAGGAAGCAGGAACAATCGTGGGTTGCCCGGCGGTGAAAGATTCTTATGTTTTGATCGGATCACAAAATCGAAATGTGTACTGTTTTGATAAAAACACCGGTAAAATCATCTGGACTTTCAAAACGCTGAACAAAATCGACGGATCTCCGGTTATTGCAAATAACAAAGTCATCATCGGATCAGGTGACGGCAGATTGTATATGCTCGATCTGAAAACCGGAAACAAAATATGGTCTTATGAAATAGGCTCACCCATTTTCAGCACGCCCGCTGTGATAGATGGCTTGATGGTAATCGGAGCCAAAGACGGTTTGATCTATGCTTTCGGCAAAAAATAATCAGTTATAATTTGAAAAGTTACGCATGAAAATTGTCAATATCGTACCTGGTTTTGGAGGAACATTCTACTGCGGGAATTGTCTTCGTGACTCGGCATTTACGAAAACCCTCAGGGCAGATTGTCACGAAGCAATTACGCTGCCATTGTATATGCCCTTGTTAAAACGGTATCAAACCGACCCTGAACACGCTCCCATTTTCTATGGCGCCGTTAATATCTACCTTGAGCAAAAAATACCTTTTCTGAGGCGGATGCCTCGTTGGATGCATAACTTTTTCAACTCCGAAGCAGTTTTAAATTATGCTTCCAAAAAATCAGGTACCACACGTGCCAAAGGCTTGGAAGAAATGACCATCTCCATGTTAAAAGGCGAAGAAGGATTTCAGAAAGATGAACTCGAACAACTGATTGATTATCTGAAATATCACGAAAAGCCTGATATCGTTCATTTGTCAAACGCACTGCTGATGGGTTTGGCCGGCCGTATTCGGGGTGCACTGAAAATACCGGTGATTTGTTCGCTTCAGGACGAAGATATGTGGATTGATACAATGTCGGAAAAATATCAGCCAAAGCTTTGGAATCTGATGGCCGAAAAAGCACATGATATTGATGCTTTTATTGCTGTAAGTCAATATTTTGCGGTATTGATGCAACAGAAGATGCACATTCCTGATCACAAATTGCATATGGTGCATATCGGGGTCGAGCCGGATGTTTATAGCTACACAGTCCCCAATGTTAATAAACCTGTCATCGGCTTTTTGTCGCGTTCCAATCACGAAAACGGTTTCGAAATTCTGGTAGATGCGTTTATACAACTGAAACAACGACCCGGTTTTGAAAATATCGGGTTGAAAGTGAATGGCGGACATACCAACGACGATGTCCAATTCATTAAAAAACAAGTTCTTAAACTAAAGCGGATGAATTTCCTGAACGATGTGGTTTTTTCTGATGACTTCCGAACCGAAAAATTAGGCGATTTTTTTAAGGATGTTTCGGTACTATCGGTGCCTGTTCTTAAGGGCGAGGCATTTGGACTGTTTCAGCTCGAGGCACTTGCCTGTGGCGTGCCGCTCGTTCAGCCTGACCTGGGTGCATTCCCCGAAATTATCAATATCTCCGGCGGCGGTGCTGTTTATCAGCCGAATACTGCTGACGCCTTGTGCCTGAAACTGGAAGAAGTGCTTTCGGACCACGAAACCTTGTTGAAAATGAGTAAGGCAGGACGCGAAAGTGTGCTTTCTACATTTAATATTCACCAATC
>CAZVKW010000259.1:0-2693 GCA_964627945.1 uncultured Lentimicrobiaceae bacterium | reverse complement strand
CACAAATGAGGCTTTGAAATCAATCAAAGGCTCAAATTCGTAATTGATTATAGATTAACGTTTAATGATAATTACAAAAAGATTTTACGCCATTTTAGACCTGATTTACCTGATCAGGAATCAGATATAAGCGCAGATTCCTACCTTTGCATCTCCAACAATTTTAGCATGAGCAAACGCGAACAATTTATCCAGAATATTGAAAAAGGTTATGCTTTTCAGGGAAGTTCAGTCGTTCTGGGAGGAGCCGTACTCGACAACGAATCCATTCCAGGACTTCAGGTGAAAGCCCCATTGCGGATGTTTAACCGCCACGGCCTGATCGCCGGAGCAACCGGTTCGGGAAAAACCAAAACCCTCCAACAACTTGCCGAAACCCTTTCAGATAATGGTGTTTCGGTGTTGATGATGGACATCAAAGGAGACCTAAGCGGGATTTCGCAATCGGGAAATTCGCATCCGAAAATTGACGATAGAGCCGGTAAAATAGGCATCAAGTGGCAAGCAACAGGATTCCCTGTAGAGTTCTTAACGCTTTCGGATGAAAAAGGCGCCAGACTGCGTGCCACCATCAGCGAGTTCGGGCCCGTGCTACTGAGTAAGATTCTGGGTCTGAACGACACCCAGCAAGGCATGGTGGCGCTTGTGTTTAAATATTGCGACGACCGCGATCTGCCTTTGCTCGACATCAAGGACTTTAGGACGGTGCTGCAACATATTTCGGGCGATGGAAAAGCTGAGATTCAACAGGAATACGGCCTGATTTCGAGCAGCAGCGTTGGAACGATTCTTCGTAAACTGCTCGAACTTGAGCAACAGGGCGCCGAAACTTTCTTCGGTGAAATGAGCTTTGAGGTGGAAGACCTGGTCCGACTTGATGAAAACGGACGTGGTTTCGTGAACATCATCCGTCTGGTTGATTTGCAGAGTAAACCCAAGCTGTTCAGCACATTCCTGCTGTGTATGCTGGCCGAAATTTATGAGAAATTTCCTGAGCGTGGCGATATCGAACAACCTGAACTGGTGATCTTCATCGACGAGGCGCATCTGATGTTTCAGGAAGCATCGCAAGCCCTGCTCGAACAGGTGGAAGCCATTATCAAACTCATCCGTTCGAAAGGCGTCGGTATTTTCTTCTGCACACAGAATCCTTCCGACATCCCTGAAGCCGTTCTGAGTCAGCTTGGGATGAAGATTCAGCATGCATTGCGTGCCTTCACGGCCAACGACCGCAAGATGATAAAACAGGTGGCGGAGAACTATCCGCTCACCGACTTCTATACTGTGGACCAGACCATTACGGAACTGGGAATAGGTGAAGCTTTTATTACACTTCTGAACGAAAAAGGTATTCCTACACCGCTCGTACACTGCCTTTTATGTCCACCACGCTCACGTATGGATGTGATCATGGAGGATGAAATGGATAGCTTACTCAGGCAAAGCGAACTGGTAAATAAATACAATCGGGCCATTGACCGGGAGAGTGCATTCGAGATGCTACGCAAAAAGGTCAGTCCTGTTGTACAACAGTCTGATTTCGAAAGTCAAGGAGAAATGAACCGTGAGGAGTCGATCCCTGGCATGGAAACATTTGAAAGTATCATGAAGAGTCCGGTTACGAAAACCATCGCTCGTGAAGTTTCGCGCGAGCTCACCCGCGGACTGCTGGGTGTGCTGGGATTCGGAAGTACGCGAAGCAGAAGCAGAAAAAGCGGTGGAGGATTGTTTTTTTAGGAAGTTCGGAGTTTGAAGTTCGGAATTAAATGGCACTTTTGGCAAGGTTGATTTTACCTAGAAAGAAGCGAGAGGGCGAAGACAATATATTTACATTACCCAGGAAGATGTTTGAAACATTTGAACCAGTTGTCCTTCGAACATTCGACCGTATGGATTGTTATTTTTGTCTTGTAAGAAAAATAAGCTTCATCATGGAAAACAGCGCAAAAGAAACTATCACAATACAGGTTCTCATTCACGCACCAATTGAAAAAGTCTGGGACTGTTGGACAGGCCCAAATCATATTGTCCATTGGAATTATGCTTCCATAGACTGGCATGCTCCAAGAGCAGAGAGCGATCTGCGCGTAGGCGGTCATTTCAGTTCACGTATGGAAGCCAAAGACGGTAGCATGGGTTTCGACTTTGGCGGAACTTATACAAAAATTGAAATCCATCAACAGCTGGAGTACGTGCTTGACGATAACCGGAAAGTACAGATTTCATTTGAAAAACTGGGAGAACAAATCCTGTTAACAGAATCATTCGAGGCAGAAAAGGAAAACACCATTGAGTTGCAACGTTTTGGCTGGCAAGCTATTCTGGATAATTTCAAAAATTACACTGAGGCACTCAGCGCCCTGAAAACACTTCATTTCGAAATACTGATGAATGCCAGAATTGAAATTGTTTTTCAGCGAATGTTTGAGGATAAAAACTGGAGAGAATGGACTGCTCCTTTCAATCCAACCTCCTATTACCTAGGAAGCTGGGAAAAAGGATCAAAAATGCTGTTTCTGGGCACAGATCAGGAAGGAAACCTGGGTGGAATGGTAAGCCGTATCAAGGAAAATATCCCGAATAGCTTTATCAGCATTGAGCATATCGGAATCATTCAGGGTGATCAGGAAATACTCAGTGGACCAGAGGTTTATGGATGGGCCGGTGCTATGGAAAACTATACTTTCACCGAA
>CAZVKW010000258.1:0-2694 GCA_964627945.1 uncultured Lentimicrobiaceae bacterium | reverse complement strand
TATTACCCGGATAAAGTCCTCCTCCACTTCCGTTGTTTGACATATTCGGAAAGATGATCTTCACTGTATCAATATTAGCAGTTGTTTGGGGTGGATTGTTGGTATTGAAAACAAAAAAGCCAATGCTGTTCATCCAGCCGGCACCTTCGGTTACGAATGTGATCCATACATCGGATGCTTGTAACAATTCGATGTTGTTTGGTACAGTTGAAGCAACAAAATCAGGATGATACACCGGAACAGGCTTATATTCCGGCAATGTTGCATTCAAATCCTTCAAAAGAACAGCATCAACAACATCATTTGTAGCTTCAAGATAATTGGGCACACCAATATTGGTATATGAGCCCATATATACAAATTTAGTTGCATTGATCGATTTTTGTCCCGAAAATTCTGATTTCAAAAGAGATGTCGGAGGTGCTGTTCCCCCAAAAAGACCTTCAATATGATCGTTTTCAATGGTAAATTCCTGTTCACGTTGCAAACCGAGATAATCACAAGTCACGGTCATGCTTGATAAATATGACGGTACCGGCTGCGTGCATTCCCACAAACCATTGTTATTTGTTGAACCACTAAACATTTGAACTCCGCCTGAATCAGGCGAAGCAGTATAGATATTGAATCTGACTCTGGCAATGGGATTACCCAAATTATCCTGAGCCGAGATACTGAAAGTGATATTTCTTGTAGTAGCCCAGTTAAAATCGTCCGGAATAACCAAATCATCCAAGGTAATTGCTGGATGAATGGGAATTGGATTGTTCTTTTCACATGATGTAAACAACGAAACTGCTATCAATATTCCCGTGATATAGATTTTCTCAAAACACCTGATTTTCATCGGATTATATTTTAAAATAATAAAGATAACAACTCTGTCTCCTTTTGTCCACTATTAATGAAGACTATTTTCTCAAATTCAGATATACTTGCGTTTTATTCAAATCAACAAATTCAATTATACAAATGGAATATCAAGTTTAACTCCAAAATATCTAAGTAATTGCAAATATGGCATTTATATATAATTTCAGTCACCAAACATCTTGGAATGACACAATTTTCTCAATATGGTTCTCCTGGGATTAAATTTAAATAACAAAACGAGTTGAAACCGCTTTTTCTAAATAAAATGGCTTATCCCTCATAAATAATCACTTTACTTAATTGGCTTTTCGATTCAATATAAATCAGCGGATTTTATACTTTAGTATCGGCAATTTCTGATAACATTGCCAGAAAGAATGATGCTTTAACAAATAGATCTATATTTCATAATTATATAGAGACTTTCTGCCGTAATATTTTTGATTTCCAGTGCTTTAATATTATATTTGCAGGAGAGCCTCGGATAAAGCGCTATTTTGTAATAGATAAGGTTTTAAGGACACGACATTTTAGCATCTAAAACATTCGTTACCATGGGTATTTCAGACAAAACAAAAGAAGAAACCATTGCTGAGTTACATAAAATTTCGTTTAACGATATTTTCAATCTTGCTGATCTACAACATTTACAGGATTTGTTTGCCGATGCCCATGGTGTGGCCTCTATCATTACCGATACAAATGGCAAACCAATTACGAATCCAAGCAATTTTACCCGATTGTGTGAACATATTATTCGAAAAACGGAAAAGGGATGCGCAAACTGCTTTCAATCAGATGCATATATTGGGCGTTATAACCCTTCAGGTGCGATTGTTCAAACATGCCTTAGCGGTGGACTATGGGATGCAGGTGCATCTATTACCGTAGGCAGTAAACATATTGCCAATTGGCTCATCGGACAAGTGCGTAACGAAAAAATTGACGAGCAACAGTTGTTGCAGTATGCCGAAGAGATTGGCGCAAACAAAGATGATTTTAAAACTGCTTTACTCGAGGTGCCTGTAATGTCGGAATTGCAGTTTCATAAAATCGCAGATTTACTGTTTGTTTTCGCCAATGAACATTCCGAAAAAGCCTATAATATTTTACAGCTTAACAGACAAATTGCCGAAAAAGAAAAGGCAATCGCAAAACTACACGAGCAGGAAGAAAACTTATCTATCACCCTTCATTCTATTGGCGAGGGGGTAATTTCGACTGATATTAATGGATTGATTATCAGCATGAACCCGGTTGCTGAAATACTTTGTGGATGGAAATTGGCCGAGGCATTGGGCAAACCTTTAACCGAAGTTTTTAAAATCGTTAATGCCCAAAACTACCAAACTGTTGCCGATCCTGTGAAAAAAGTTCTTGAAAACGGTGAAATAGTAGGGCTTGCAAATCATACCCTTTTGATTTCCAAAGATGGAACCGAATACCAGATTGCCGACAGCGCTGCCCCCATCAAAAACAAAGAGGGCAAAACTACTGGTGTAGTTTTGGTTTTTTCTGATATCACTGAATCGTATACCATCCAAAAGCAGATTAAAGACAGCGAAGTGCGATATCATAGGTTGCTTCAAAATCTTGAAGCCGGAATTGTTGTTCATGCACAGGATACTTCTATTGTTTTGAATAATCAAAGGGCAGCTGAATTGTTGGGTTTAAGTAACGATCAGATGCGAGGCAAAGCCGCGATTGATCCGGCATGGAAATTTATACATGAAGATAATACATCATTAAGTCTTGATGAATATCCCGTTAACAGGATTGTTACTGGCAGACAGCCAATAAAAAACCAAATATTGGGCATTC
>CAZVKW010000257.1:0-2710 GCA_964627945.1 uncultured Lentimicrobiaceae bacterium | reverse complement strand
GCAGACTTGATTTCGGTCTTGTCGGCATAGAATACATCCATTACTACAAGGATGGCTGTGCATCCCCAAACGGGGATGGATAGTTTATCGGTGTCAAGGAAGTTGTTCAGCAAACCATGGATAAAATAGCTTACCAGAGCCAATGTTGCTGATATGGTAATTACTTTAACTTCTTTCGTTTTCGCTTTATGGTATGTTTTTATTCCGGTGTAAACCATTGTTCCGACCAGAATAAGAATGATACTCATTCCTGGAAATCCCATTTCACTTAATGGACCAATATACTCGCTATGTGCATTACCTTTATCACCGGAATTTGTGCTAATGATCGTTTTTTCCTTTGAACGTTGGTAAGGTCCGTAAACAAATTGATAAGTTCCTGGTCCCCAACCAAGTACAGGTCTTTCATCAAATAAACGGAAGGCTGCCTGCCAACGATTAATTCGCTCAAGATTTGAAGCGTCTGATGAAATATTTGAAATAGATTGAACATGCTCAATAAGGTCAGTAGAAGAATCCTGCTTGTTTTTCTCGAGCATATCTATGATTTCATGCTGAAAAGTAATGAAAATGAACAGAAATGCTGTAAAGCTTAGCAGTATCCACCGAAATTTTATTCTCAGCACCACTACAATCAGGACTCCTAGAGCACCTGCAAGACTGATCCATGCAGCACGGCTGAGAGATAGAATAATACCAAGTAGAAGGACAGAAGTAAAAATTCCTACAACAAGGCGTCGGTTAAATTTCAAACCGGGATAAAATAGATATCCAACACTGAATATCAGATACATAGCCAAAGCCGCTCCATAAGCAGTATGGTCATTATATAATGGTGACATTACCCAATGGGCAGAATCTTCACTAAATCCAAAACTCGCATGGCGAATAAATGTGTAAATAATTACAATTATCAGAGAACCAATATAAAGCCAGATAAACCAGTGAATATTTGAAAGTTTTTTAAATACAAGGCTTGCAACAAAATAAAAAGGCACAACAAACCAAAGTCGGGATACAAGATACTTAAGTGATACAACAGGCAATTCCGAAGTGAAGGTCGTAAAGAGCATCCATCCCAACATAATATAAATCACTATTGAGATCGGGTGTTTAGCAATCTTTTCATCGTATTGCCGCTCATACAATAGTTTTGAAAGGAAAATAATCAATACACCGAAAAGCAATGGTTCAGCAGGAAGAGAAATACTCAATCCGGCATCAATGTTTTCAAGATTAATTGATAAAGGAACAACAAAACTAATCAGCAGAATAACTTTATCGAGGGAAAAGAGATAGAGAAGCAGAATACCAAGAACGACCGGAAAACCGAATGATAAGTAAACATCTCTCCTGACTACAAGATACATGCTGATTGCTACGAAAAGTGAAGCAATCAAATAAAGCCATGCTATTTTGGTTCGTTCTGACAAAACGTTGCCGCTAGTTAAGTTTCTGATTACCAACGATTGCCTGTCGGTTTTCGAGAATAAATATCACCATGAGTGAAATAATAAATGATCCAACTGCTGCAAGAGCGACAATAATCCATCGAACCGGATAGGCTTTTTTATCAGAAGGAAATGGTTTGGAAATGATATTTGAGTAGGTCAATTTTGATTTTAAAAATCTCATTTCCTGTTCATAAAGCACCTTAATATCGACAAATGTTCTGGTTTCATTTTGCAACATTGCAACAACCGTCAGTAATTCACCTCCCAATGATTCGATGTTTTTCTTTAATTCTGTAACACCTTTTGAATTAATGTTTCCACTGTTACTTCCATCAATTGTTCTCAGGTAGCCTCGCATAACTTCCTGTGATTGAATTGAGTAATCAACAAGTCCGTATTGTGTTCCAAGTTCGTACAAACGATTTTGAAGTGAGTCAATCGTTTCGCGTTTCTTTCTCAATTGTTCTTCATACATCTGAACTACTTCAAACCTTTTCGATCGATGTAAATAACCGATCTTCTTGTCATATAAATCAAGCATTTCCTGTGCCATAGCCGATGCCTTTACAGGGTCCTGGTCTTTCACTGTAACTGAAATTGCTTCATAAGGAGTCTTGCTGATTTTCACATTTTCATGGAACTTGGCTAGCAGTGCGGTTTGATAAAATTCGTATTTTGGGCTGATTTTATAATGTTCAGCTAACTTAAATTTCGTCAGCATTGAATCTACAATATCCTGTGAATGAAGGATTTGTAACATCTGCTCCGTTTCACTTTCATCAGAATAGCTATTGATATTTGCAGGATAAGCAATTGCTTCTGACTTATACAGCGGTGTAATGAAAGTAGATCCGGAGAAGATTGCTCCCAACAGGCCGGCAACCACTGTGATAATAGCTAAGTGAATTTTCCACTTGATTATCAGACCGATAAATGATGAATTGTTGAAGTAATTGTCCATGTTGATTCGGTTATGAATTTTTTGTGGTTTTACAACTTCTGATTGTGAAGATTGAACTAGTTGAGTTTTGACTGTATTCTCCTGAATAATTTCCGTTACTTGTTTCTTTGAATGGGTAAATAAGTGATAATTTTCTAAAACAATCAATGCGCTTATGGTAAGCACAAAGGTTGAGAAAAGTGCAATCAAAACAATCAGCCATCGCAAAGGATAACTGCTTTTCTCAGCTTCGTAGGCTTCAGTTACTACAAATTTGTGCGGCAGATTCTGAGTTGCGTCAACTTTTGCTTCTTCG
>CAZVKW010000256.1:0-2732 GCA_964627945.1 uncultured Lentimicrobiaceae bacterium | reverse complement strand
ACTAGTTTTGTAAGTCTGAAAATTGACACTCTAAAATATTGCAAATTCAATTAAAGAAAGTTCTGATAATAAAGGTTTTTTATACAAAATAAATGATTAAATATTGGAAAAGGATGACTATCAGAAATATGTACAACAAGTACTACCGGAAAATGCGGAGAAGTTTGAGTGGACGAGGAATTCTAAAAACCATCTTGTTTTTACCGAGACGATATTTTCTCCGATTTCAATTTCGGAAATTTGACCTTTGGGGTATAATTGAACCTCATGAAATGGATGGATCTGAAGAAGTGAAAAAACATTCGATGAAATATGAAGCATCAAATCATGTTTTTTTTAAGAAATTGTTTGAAAACATTGATTGGCAATTTCAAAACAGCACATTTGTTGATTTTGGGTGTGGAAAAGGTGCTTCACTTGTATATGCATCTAAACTTGGATTCAAAAAAATAATTGGAATTGAATTTTCTGCGCAATTAGCAAAAATTGCTTTAGTTAATATGCAGAAATTGTCAGATCAGAAACTCGGAAAAGTAAATTTTGAAATTATTAACATCAACGCTGCCCAATATGAAATACCATCAGATGCTGATTGTTTTTATTTTTTTAATCCATTTGATTCCTTTATCCTTGACAAAGTCTTAGAAAATATCATCAAATCATTGGAAACAAAACACAGGAAAATATTGATCGTATATTTGAATGCAATGCATAATGAAGTTATTGAAGGATACCAGTTTAAAAAAGTAAAGCACCTTTCACCGGGCGAATTGGATATTTATTATTATGGTGGAGCCTATGTATATACGAATGTCTAAAACTATTAATTATTATTTATAAATCAACCAGATAGCAAGTTAATTCACCGGAGTAATTACTTGCAGCAGATATCATATATTTGTCCTGATATGAAAAGGACTTCAAATAGAAATCCCTATACTGAACTCCGGGAAAGGGCAATTTCGGTCTGAAATGATTGATCTTTCGAAATACCTCAATTCCCAAATTTTCTCCGATACCTGCACCTATCGCTTTAAGGAATGCCTCTTTCCTGGTCCAAAGGGTGTAGAATCTTTCACAGACCGCTTCGTGTTCAGCATTAAGATAGCTGTTTTCAGCAATTGAAAAATAGGTTTTGGTGATCAGACCGAAGTCAAAATCCGGATCGGTTTTCTCAACGTCAACACCGATTTCTGATTTTGCAGAAAATGCCAGTACTGAGAGTCCAGAACAGTGCGAAAGATTAAAATGAATTTTTTTATGTTTATCTGATAGGGACGGCTTCCCAAAATTGTTTGAAACAAATTCAATTTCTGCTGGCTCTATTTCGAGATATCTTCCCAAAATTGAGCGAAGCATTGCGTGAGTGATGATAAAACTGTATTGATCTCGCAAAAATTTGAATCTCGAGGCTTTATCGAGTTCCCGGGCTGATAATAAATTTTGAAGGGATAATACTGCTTCCGGTGAATAAGAGTCGGTGGAAATCAGAATTAAAACCAGCCCGGTTAATTTTTGATGCGTAGATTTATCTAAATATTGAAATTCTGTTCCGAGCCGGGTTTCTGTAAAAATTCTATATAATCTCATTCCTTCATCTTTTCATCCCAAAATTTTCTATCATTCTCTTTCGTCCAGACATTTTTGCAAGGCTTGTGCAAAAAGCTCATCATTTGGCGGAGCAAAAATGGTAGAGTGTTCTCCCGGAATATGAAGTACAACTACTTCGTTTACAAATTTATCCCAGCCATATTTTTTGGAATTTTTGATATAAAACGTTTGATTCATGGCTCTGAACAAATGCAGTTTTCCTGAATAAGGGGGTAAAATATATTTTCCCAAGGCCACAGAATTGGCTCTATGGACTTTATGCACATATTTGGGTAATTCACTTTGTTTCCCAACCGAAACTCCTTCGGGCTTTATTTTATAGTTCTTCCTGGTTATTTTCCGTTTGATTGATCTCCATTTCAAAGATACGAATTCAAACTTTTTGTTTCCCGGCATTTTCAGGAAAGTACCGATGATCCAGAATATCTGGTGAAATAATCGATCTGTTCGGAGATAGTATCGTTTCAAAGAAGGTATATGATTGTCGGATGCATTCTCAGAAACGGTATCGAATACCCCTAGAAAACTCACCTTTTTTCCCGCTTCGACCAACTGACGGGCCATTTCATAAGCAATCTGTCCACCCATTGAAAACCCAGCTAAAGCATAAGATCCGCTGTTATCAATAGCTATTATCTCTGAATTATAATAAGCGGCTATTCCTTCGATAGTATCCAAAGGTTCATCCACTCCATCGAGGCCTTTTGCCTGTAGTCCAAAAACAGGTTGTTCGGGGTCAAGGCGTGAAACAATTGTTGTATAAAGCAAAAGGTTCAATCCGGCTCCGTGAACAAGGTATAGTGGTTTTTTGAATCCTTTCGATTTGATTGGAACCAGGGAACCCCAACTGATAGGTTTAACTTTTTTGTCAAGCAACTGTGCCATATCATGTATGTTGTTATGCTCAAATAAGATGGCGAGAGGTAATCTTACACCTAATTCTTTCTCAATTTTCACCATCAGAGTAACCGCAATCATTGAATGACCCCCAATTTCAAAAAAGTTTTCATCTGTCCCTCTTCTTCATAATGAAAACTTCTCTCAAGACCTAATTTTTCAATTGGAACTCTAACAATTCCCCTACTAGGTCTACCAAGATAATATACCTCTCCAACTAATGG
>CAZVKW010000255.1:0-2746 GCA_964627945.1 uncultured Lentimicrobiaceae bacterium | reverse complement strand
GTCGGTCCATTTCGGATGCCAAATGCACCATTTCTTCGAGCGATGGGGTGATCAAACCACTCAGACCGATGATATCCACCTGTTTTTCAAGCGCTGTTTCCAGAATTTTCGCTGCCGGCACCATCACGCCCAGATCGATCACTTCGAAATTATTGCAGGAAAGAACCACTCCTACAATGTTTTTCCCAATATCGTGCACATCGCCTTTCACGGTGGCCAGTAACACTCTTCCGGCAGAACTGCTTGCTGTTGTTTTTTCCGCTTCTATATAAGGTAAAAGCACAGCGACTGCTTTTTTCATCACACGGGCACTTTTCACCACCTGCGGAAGGAACATTTTTCCGGCTCCAAACAAATCACCTACGATTCCCATTCCCTGCATCAGCGGACCTTCGATCACATCCAGAGCACGGTTAAAATGCAAACGGGCTTCCAGCACATCTACTTCAATAAATTCGGTGATACCTTTTATGAGCGAATGACTCAGACGTTCGTTCACCGGAGCATCACGCCAGAGGTCGTGTTTTTCTTCTTTTCTTGTGCCTGTCTTCAACTGTTCGGCAAAAGTCAGTAAGCGTTCGGTAGCATCCGGTCGACGATTCAGAACCAGATCTTCGGTCAGTTGCAACAATTCGGGCTCAATTTCATCGTAAATCTGCAACATTCCCGGATTCACGATTCCCATATCCATACCGGCGGCAATGGCATGATACAGGAATACCGAATGTATGGCTTCACGCACAGTATCATTGCCACGGAAGGAAAATGACAGATTGCTTACTCCGCCGCTTGTTTTTGCATAAGGGAGGTTTTCCTTGATCCATTTCACTGCCCGGATATAATCGACAGCGTAATTGGCATGTTCTTCCATACCGGTTCCAATAGCTAAGATATTGGGATCGAAGATGATATCCTCGGCCGGGAAGTTTATTTTTTTCGTAAGAATATCGTAAGCCCGCTGGCAGATTTCGATTCTGCGTTCGTAAGTGGAGGCTTGACCCTCTTCATCAAAAGCCATGATTACTGCTGCGGCACCATATTGTCTGATTTTCAGTGCATGTTCGATGAAAGCAGCTTCGCCTTCCTTCAAGCTGATCGAATTCACAATGGCTTTTCCCTGCAGACATTTCAGTCCGCGTTCGATTACTTTCCATTTTGAAGAGTCGATCATTACCGGTAAACGGGCGATCTCGGGGTCAGACATCAGCATATGCAGGAAGCGTTCCATCTCAAGCTCGGCGTCCAGCAGGCCATCATCCATATTCACATCAATCACCTGTGCGCCGCCTTCCACCTGATGACGGGCGATGCTGAGTGCTTCCTCATATTTCTTATCGCGGATGAGTCTTGCAAATTTGATCGAGCCGCTCACATTGGTGCGTTCACCGATATTAATAAAGTTGCTTTCGCGCCGCACCTTAATTGGTTCAAGACCAGTGAAAACGGTAAGTGGTTTGATATCAGGTGTTTTCCTTCCCTGAAAACGGGAAGCAATACCAGCGAATTCACGGATATGATCAGGGGTGGTGCCGCAGCAGCCGCCGACAATATTGACAAATCCATGACTGACAAAATCGTGGATATGGGTTCCCATCTGGGCCGATGATTCGTCGTAGCCACCAAACTGATTGGGCAAACCTGCGTTCGGGTAGGCACTAATCGCGAAAGGTGACAGGCGCGACAGTTCTTCAATATACGGACGCATCTCAGCCGCGCCCAGCGCACAGTTCAGACCTATACTCAAAAGATCGAAATGCGCTACCGAATGCATGAAGGCTTCCACAGTCTGGCCCGAAAGGGTTCGTCCGCTGGCATCGGTAATGGTGCCTGAAATCATTACCGGAAGACGTATTCCGGTTTCATCCTGCAGTTTTTTGATTGCAAAAAGTGCAGCTTTGGCGTTTAAAGTATCGAAAATCGTTTCAACCAGTAAAATATCCACGCCACCATCGGCAAGGGCTTTTGCTTGTTCATAATAATTGTCAGCCAATTGATCATAGGTCACAGCACGATAGCCGGGATCGTTCACATCGGGTGACATTGAGGCGGTTTTGTTGGTCGGACCAATAGCCCCGGCAACATAACGTGGTTTATCGGGATTCCGCAGCGTGAATTCATCGGCAGCTTTTTTAGCAATTTTCGCGGCTTCGAAGTTGATTTCATAAACGATTTCTTCGAGTCCGTAATCTGACTGCGAGATGCGTGTTCCGTTGAAGGTATTGGTTTCGATGATGTCAGCTCCGGATTCAAGATACTGACAATGAATATCATAGATAATGTCTGGTCGGGTAATACACAGCAGATCGTTGTTGCCTTTCAGGTCAGAAGGGTGATTTTTGAATCGTTCGCCACGGTAATCGGCTTCGGCAAGTTTAAAACGCTGAATCATGGTTCCCATGGCGCCGTCGAGCACCAGCACACGGCTTTTCAGCAGTTCTTTCACATCAGGTTTGATCATGTTGATGGTTTTTATCTGAATCAAAATGAAAATAAATCTTTACAGGGCTATCGTGTCAACAGCCTGATAAACAATATCATCGCAATTTTGTTCCAGGAATCATTTTACATTCGTTTAATTTATAATCTCCCTCCGGGTTTCCCCGTCAGGTTAGGTATTAGCACCACTCCCGCACGAACGGGAAGGTTGCTAGAGCTTCGGTGAGCCTAATCTCTCCACTCTTCTTTATAAATCAAAAGACCTTTTTTGTGGAAGGGCAATTGAATTAAGAGATTGCAAAGAAACGAA
>CAZVKW010000254.1:0-2766 GCA_964627945.1 uncultured Lentimicrobiaceae bacterium | reverse complement strand
ATAGCTCCGGCTTGGGTCGCGCAGGGGACAAGCTTCGTTAGTTTTGCGTTCAAAGAATTTTAAGTCTTGAACTTTTGTTTCTTTTCTTTTAAGAGAAAAGAAAGAAGAAAACTACTGCTTTTTTGTCCTTTTAATGGGTAAAAGGACCAAAACCCTTTGATCAGGCGAAGCCCCAGCGCGCTCTTTCAAAATGGCGAAAATCCAGTCGAAGTAGTGTCTTGTCCATAAAGACGAGACAATCATACCCGACAAAGTCGGGATGCCTTCGACGGATTTTCTGCCATTTTGAAATTCATCGGCCCGCCTGCTTGCCGCCTGACCCGGCCAGCGCGCTTCTTCGTAAATCAATTTAATTGAATAATTCGTTTTATAAAGGCATACTAGCCTTGATTTTGGCCTCATCTAGAAAATCCGCAAGCACATCAAAATAATAATTAGCCACAATTTTGGGTCGATTTTATCTCAGATACCAAGATTAATCTTCACAAATCTCAATGAATCATTTATTCCTGAAAGAACAATGAACCGGAAATTTGGCGGATTGCCTGAACAGATTGATTTCGTAGCTTTGCGGCTGTATAAACTTATTACATTCTATATGAAAAGACTATTTTTTATTTTCATGATTGCCCTGAGCCTATTCCGGCTTCCGGCCCGTGCCGATGAGGGTATGTGGATCCCGATGTTTATCGACAGGCTGAACTACGTCGATATGCAGAAAATGGGACTGAAACTCACCTCTGATGAGATTTACAGTGTGAATCACGGAAGTTTGAAAGATGCCATCGTGATTTTCGGACGCGGATGCACAGGCGAAATCGTTTCGGATCAGTCGCTGCTGTTCACCAATCACCACTGCGGATATGGTTCAATTCAGTCGGTGAGTTCGGTCGAAAATGACTATCTCACCAATGGCTTCTGGGCAGGTTCACTGAACGAAGAAATTCCTGTTCCCGGTCTCACTGTTCAGTTCCTGATCAGCATGGCTGATGTCACCGGCGATATGCTGGCCGGCATCACCAGCGAAACCTCGGAAACCGATCGTGCCGAAATCCTGAAAAAGAACCGAAAAGCCATCGAAACCATGGCCATAACCGGCAATCATTACAATGCTGTTGTGAAGGATTATTTCGAAGGAAATGAGTTCTATCTGCTTGTTTATGAAACATTTAAAGATATCAGACTGGTTGGAACTCCACCCGAAGTGATCGGAAAGTTTGGTGCCGATACCGACAACTGGATGTGGCCCCGCCATACCGGTGATTTCTCGATTTTCCGGGTTTATGCCGGCGCCGACAACAAACCGGCCGAGTATAATGCTGCCAATCAACCGTTTAAACCCCGTCATTTTCTTCCTGTCTCGATTGCCGGAATTCAGAAAGATGATTTCTCGATGATCATGGGTAACCCGGGAACCACCGACCGCTACCTCACTTCATGGGGTGTGGATATGGCTGTTGAAGAAACCGGTCCGACCATCGTGAAAATCCGGGAAGAAAAACTGCGGATCATGCGCGAAGGCATGGACGCCGACGAAAAAGTGCGTCTGCAATATGCTTCAAAATATGCCGGAACAGCGAACTACTGGAAGTTTTTCATTGGCCAGACCAAGGGTCTGAAACGCCTGAAAGTGGCCGATCAGAAAAAACGTATTGAGAGTGATTTCAATGCATGGATGGATCCGGATCCGATGCGTGTGAAGAAATTTGGAAATGCATTACCCTTGATTTCAGATGCTTACAATACCATCAGACAGTACAATGTAACACGTCTGTATTATTCTGAAGGCATAAATCGTGGAAGTGAGATTTTGGGATATGCCAACCGTTTTGAAAAACTGAGGCAGTTGCTGGATGATAAAAAATCAACAAAAGAAGCGATTGCGGAAGAAGTAAAACAGCTGCAAAACGGCATCAAAGGACAGTTTAAAGATTACAATGAAGCGGTTGATCAGAATTTGTTTGCCCGCATGCTCGAGATGTTTGTCAATGGCGTGAAAGCTGAGTATCAGCCTGAACTCCTGAAGAAGATGGCAGCCAAATACAAAGGCGATTATCAGGCTATGGCAGCGGATGTTTTTGCAAAATCAAGCTTTGATTGTCCGGATAAGGTGAACAAACTTCTGGCAAAACCAAGTGCCAAAAGCATTGCAAAAGATCCGGCTTTCCAACTCATCAGGGCCTTCACCGACAAATCGAATGAACTGAGCAAAATGACCGAATCGGCTTATCAGAACCTGCAAAAAGGCAATCGCCTGTTCCTGGCCGGATTGCGTGAGATGCAGCCAAGCCGCAAGTTTTATCCGAATGCCAATTCGACCATGCGTCTGACCTACGGCACCGTTCTCGATTATTATCCTACCGATGCTGTTCATTATGATTTCACCACCACCCTCGAAGGGATAATGGAAAAAGAAGATCCGTCGGTACGCGAATTTGAAGTTCCTGCTAAACTGAAAGAGATATACCAGAGCAAGGATTTTGGTCCTTATGGCAATCCTGATGGCAGCATGACCGTGAATTTCCTCACCACCCACGATATCACAGGCGGCAACTCAGGAAGTCCGGTGCTGGATGCACGCGGACGACTGATCGGACTGGCTTTTGACGGCAACTGGGAAGCCATGAGCGGCAATATCGCTTTTGAACCCGAATTGCAGCGCACCATCAATGTGGATATCCGCTATGTGATGTTGATTATCGACAAATTTGCCGGAGCGACCAATTTGCTCAATGAAATGCAGATTGAAAAAGATCGTCCGTAAAC
>CAZVKW010000253.1:0-2781 GCA_964627945.1 uncultured Lentimicrobiaceae bacterium | reverse complement strand
GACAACAAATCATGTTTCGATCCCGTACATACGGGACTCAACATGACAATATTCTATACACTTACAAACGTTTGTTAATATTGACCGATACTCAATTTTTTTAAAAACCAATCTTCTTACGAAGCAGGGCGATGGCCAGATCAGTCACTTATCCGTTTAGTCGATAATCAATGATCAATAGCTGGGCTGGAAGATTTAACCTGACAGTGAGTTTCCGAATCATCTCAAGGGTTAATCTTCTTTTTCGGTTCAGAATTTCCGAAACCCGGTTCTTACCACCAAGTTCAGCAATCAGATCCACTTGTTTCAGATTCATTTCCTCCATCCGGATTTTAATGGCTTCAATAGGATCGGGTGCATCTATCGGGTAATGTTTCCGTTCGTATGCATCAATCATAAGTCCGAGAATATCAGCTTCATCACTCTCAGGTGTTCCGGCGACGGCATCAAAAATTTCCTCAAGTCGTGCAAGGCTTAAGCGGTAATCAATCTCGCTTTTTATAGGTTTAATACTCATTTTCTTTGTTTAAAATGTGTTTGCATCAATCTTATCATACTCAGCATGCGTGCCGATGAATTTGATGAATATCCATTGTTTCTCAAAATTTATTTTCACAAGCAGGCGGTATGAATTGCCTTTTATGTTAAACACTATCCTGCTGTCTTTGAGAATACTGGCATTCAAATAGGTCTGTTTAATTTCGTTTGGATTTTTCCACACGGAGTTCATCGCCGTTTCGAACCAGGTTTTAAGATATTGCTCTGAATCCGGATATTTTTCCCAGAACTCTCTTAACGTACTTTTCGAAAATATTCTCTCCATAACAAATATTGACCATGCAAAGATATTGATTAATTCCCAGTATGGGTACTTTTCAGCGTGCATTTTTCATTCTGTTGAATGATGGGATAAAATGAAAGCAGGATAGCGCGACCTATCAGATATTTTAAGCGGGCAAAAGGCCTGATAGCAATGAAAACCAGCACTTCAATTTATAGGTTACAACAGCCAAGCATTTCATTATATTTGTGATGATGAAAAAAACAGCCTGCATATTTCTTTTTTGTTTCCTCGTGCTGCACACAGGAGGCTTGTTTAGCCAGGACATGGAAATTCAATGGCAGCAATGTTATGGTGGAAGTGAAGATGAAGTTGTCTATGATATTATTCCATATAGTGGTGGATACCTTGTTGCGGGAGGAACAGCATCAGAGGATGGAGACATTACCTTTAGCCACGGAAGCAGTGAGTTTTGGATAATAAAGATTAATAGTGTAGGGAGTCTTTTATGGGAGAAGACATTTGGTGGTTCCAGTGGCGAGTTTTGTACAAGGATCCTTGATGACTTGGACAACAGTTTTTATTTAATAGGTAGCTCTGTTTCATCTGATGGAGATATCAGTTATGACCCTTATCCCGGTTCAAACGATATTTGGGTGGTTAAAATTGACAGTGCAGGAAATATACTCTGGGATAAAATAATCGGTGGAGGAATGATTGATGCAATTGAATCTGCAAGTGTAACAAATGATGGAGGAATTGCAATTTTCGGTTGGACAGGTTCCCAAAACGGGGATGTTTCGATAAACTACGGCATGTACGATATGTGGTTAGTTAAACTCAACAGTGATGGTGATATAGTGTGGGATAAGAGTTATGGCACAGATGATTTTGACTGGGGCATCGATATAATTCAAACAAGAGATGGTGGTTTTTTAATAGGGGGGGCATCCACGATTGGTGATGGTGGTAATTTAACCTGTGAACCTTATAATTTAAATGCTGAAGCTATATTGTTAAAACTCGATTCACTCGGAAATATTGAATGGCAAAATTGTTATGGAGGGAGTGGCCATGATGGTATTTACAGTTTAATGGAATTAGAAGATGGCTATTTAATATCAGCCTATGGGGAATCGGAAGATGGAGACCTTGTAGGATCCGGTTGGCATGGAGGAGCAGATATTTGGGTAATAAAAATTGATTTTTTTGGTAATATCATTTGGCAAAAATGCTATGGCGGATCAAATTATGAAAGTGCTCTCAATATATTTTCTGATTCAAATAATGGATTTGTACTAATCGGTGCAACCGAATCTCAAAATGGAGACATAACAGATAATCATTCAATAAGTGAATATGACAATGATATTTGGTATTTGAAAATAGATAGTGTAGGGGAAATTATTAATCAGAAATGCTTTGGAGGTATTGGCAATGATTTTATTTATCGTAGTGCAGTCCAAAAGGGTAATAATGATTACGTAATTGCTGCCTATACAGATTTTGGACCTTCATATGATGTACTCTGTGAGCCATATGGCGGCAATGGTGATGAAGATTGGTGGGTATTCGAGATAAACGATACTACTGTTTCGGTAAATGAAAAAGGTCAAACAGAACAACTTAAGGTTTACCCCAACCCGGCCAATACCTATGTAGTATTCGAGCATCCTGTTTTGTCACAGGGAACAATCCAGATACTGAATCCTTACGGTCAATTGGTGGCAGAGCTGCCGGCAAAAGATGAGAAAACGGTGTGGGATACGCGCCATATGAGTCCGGATATGTATTTCTATACTTTACAGGCAATAGGAATTTTCCAATCAGGTAAATTGCTGATCTGCAAATAAAATCACGAAGATTGATGTTTGCGGGCTTTTAGCGTGATCAAACATTTCCACAGATTTACTAACAAACTTCAAGGTATCTTCTCCCTACCATGTCCTTACCAAGTCCGGAGTTCAGTCGTATTTTCATTAGAGCAGAACCAAAGAAGG
>CAZVKW010000252.1:0-2787 GCA_964627945.1 uncultured Lentimicrobiaceae bacterium | reverse complement strand
AAACCGTCTCATTCTCCGGTTTGTGTTGCAGATTCTAAACAATCAGAAATTCGAACTGCGCCCTCCCGATCAAAATCGGGATGCGCAAAAAAAAACCGTCTCATTCTCCGGTTTGTGTTGCAGATTCTAAACAATCAGAAATTCGAACTGCGCCCTCCCGATCAAAATCGGGATGCGCAAAAAAAAACCGTCTCATTCTCATGAAACGGTTTGTGTTGTCGGGGCAGCAGGATTCGAACCTGCGACCCCCTGCTCCCAAAGCAGGTGCGCTAGCCGGGCTGCGCCATGCCCCGATTATTTTTGGCGGAGAAGGGGGGATTCGAACCCCCGGTACCCTTTCGAGTACGACAGTTTAGCAAACTGTTGGTTTCAGCCACTCACCCACCTCTCCAGATGTTTAAGAACGATTCCCAATTCCAGACTTTTAATATGCTGGTCTGTATTAGGAGGTGCAAAAGTACACATTTATCTTAACCGACCAAATTATTTGCAATAAATAATCCATTTTTTGAAAAATCCTTTGCCAATACTTGTTTCTAATCCAATTGCAACAGCTCTAAACCCCTTGAAATTGCTGCTAATTCACAATACTTAACATAATCTTTATACTGCCTGGGTCTCATTCTCAGGACATTTCTTAATTTTGCGGCCTTGATGATGCGAATAAAAAAGTTTTTACCATACCTTCTTGCTCTTGTTTTAGTCATTACTGGCTATATTTTAACTGGTCTTGTTTTTCCAAAAAACCTGAACCGTTATCCAGCCTTGGTATTAATCGTATTGCTCGAACTCTATCTATGGATGTTCGTAAAAAAGAAAATATTTGTTTACCATTCTGGTATTCGCTTGATTCTCATAATATTATACTGGCTTCCCCTCGTTAGTCTTATTTCATCTAGTATTTTAGCAGTCTATTTCCCTGCGAATGAATGGAATCCTTCCTTGCGCATTCATCTCTTTGGTTTGATTTTTGTTACTTATGTTGCCAAACTGATTCCTTCTCTTATTCTTCTGTTTTACAAGATTTTAGGCGGTCTGAAGCGTTTTGTTTTTCTTATTTCCGGCAGGAAAGAAAAAAATATTTTAGCTGATTCATCACACATTTCCCGGGCAAGGTTTATTGAGAATGTGGCCTACATCAGTGGAGGCATCATGCTCAGTGGTCTGCTCACGGGTATGTTTCGCTGGGTGCATGATTTCAGAATTTTCAACCAGAATGTATTCCTGAAAAATCTTCCACATTCCTTCGAAAATTTCAAAATTATTCAGATATCAGATCTTCATCTCGGTTCCTGGTCATCGACAGATCAATTGGAAGAAGCTGTCAATATGATAAATGAGGAAGATGCTGATCTGGTTGTCTTTACAGGCGATCTGGTCAATTATTCAACCGATGAAGCCTTCCGGTTCAATGAAACTTTACGCAGAATATCGGCCCGTCATGGTGTTTTGGCTACGCTCGGAAACCATGATTATGGTGATTATACCAAATGGCCATCCGCCGCTGCAAAACAAAAAAATATGACTGATTTGTACAGTTTCTATGATTCAATTGGATGGAAACTGCTTCGGAATGAACACATTACCATTGATAAAAATGACGAGAAAATTGCACTGATCGGAGTTGAAAATTGGGGAAAGAATCCTCGTTTCCCGCAATTGGGTGATATTCCCAAGGCGGAGGAAGGTATAGAAGATGTTTCAGTAAAAATTCTGCTCTCACATGATCCAAGTCACTGGAAAGAAGTAGTTTTACCAAATCATCCTGATATTCAACTGATGCTCGCTGGTCATACGCATGGTTTTCAGTTCGGAATAGAAATCCCGGGAATCCGTTGGAGCCCGGCGCAATATCTGTATCAGGAATGGGCAGGAATGTATACCGAAGAATCAGGCGAGAGGATGTTGTATGTGAACCGTGGAATCGGTTCTATTGGCTATCCGGGTCGAATCGGTATCATGCCGGAAATAACTGTATTAACACTTAGAAACTCAATATAATATGAAAAGGTCGATACTTTGTTTATCAATTGTTTTTCTGCTGACAGGAATTATTCCTTATCAGCTATCTGCACAGGATCAATCGATTAAAGATCCGAAAACACCCAAAAATGTGATCCTGTTGATTGGAGACGGAATGGGATTTGCTCAGGTTCAATCCCAAATTTTGCAATCTGAATGGAATTCCAATTTCCTGCGTTTTCCTGTAACAGGTATTAGTCAGACACAGGCATCAGATAATCTGATTACTGATTCAGGTGCTGGTGGAACAGCCATAGCCTGTGGACAAAGAACAAAAAACGGAATGATTGGCATGACGCCCGACAATCGTGAAATGCTGAGTCTTGTCGATATCTTTTCCTCCCTGGGAAAAGCAACAGGAGTAGTAGTTACTTGTGCAATTACACATGCCACACCGGCTGATTTCCTTGCACATGATGAATCGCGTTCACATCTCGAAGCCATCGCAGAAGACATTGCGAATTGCAATGTGGATGTGATTATTGGTGGTGGTCTCAAGGATTTCAACCAACGTACCGATGGAAAAGATCTCACACAAACCATGCGAGCAAACGGGATGGAAGTATATACCAATCTGCGTGATGTTTCAAATAAAACCGGACGATTTGCTGTCTTTATCGCAGAAGAGCATCCTAAACAGGCTAATGAGGGTAGGGGAGATGAACTTTCTGTTTCAGTAAAAACAGCAATTGAGGCATTATCGACGGATCAGGATGGCTTCTTCCTCATGATTGAAGGTTCACAGATCGACTGGGCCGGACATAA
>CAZVKW010000251.1:0-2820 GCA_964627945.1 uncultured Lentimicrobiaceae bacterium | reverse complement strand
GGATTCAACAAAGCCAAAGACGGAGAAAAAGTAATCGTTCGCATCACCGAATGGCCCGAACATGCCAAAAATCCTTTCGGGGAAGTGATCAAAGTGCTGGGTAAACCGGGCGAAAATAATGTGGAGATGCAGTCGATTCTGGCTGAATACAATTTCCCACTCGAGTTTCCAAAAAATGTTGAGAATGAAGCAGCTAAAATTGATCGGACGATTCATGCCGATGAGATTTCCCGTCGCAGGGATTTCCGGCAGATCACAACAGTGACGATCGATCCGGCCGATGCCAAGGATTTTGATGATGCCCTTTCACTGCGTAAACTTGAAAACGGACATTGGGAGGTGGGCGTTCATATCGCCGATGTTTCGCATTATGTGCATGAAGGTCAGAGTATTGACGCTGAGGCCCGTGAGCGTGGAACATCTATTTATCTGGTTGACAGAGTTATTCCGATGTTACCTGAAGTACTGTCGAATGATGTTTGTTCGCTCAGACCAAAGGAAGATAAACTCTGCTTTTCGGCTGTTTTCGAGATGGATGACGAAGCTGAAATCTACAACGAATGGATCGGAAAAACCATCATCCATTCGAACCGGCGCTTTGCTTACGAAGAAGTGCAGGCAATGATTGAGGGAGCCGAAGGTGATCTGAAAGAAGAGATTATGGTCTGGCATTCTCTTTCATCGAAACTACGTGCAAAACGCATGAAAGACGGCTCTATCAACTTCCATTCGGAAGAAGTGAAGTTCATTCTCGACGAAAAGGGAAAACCCATCGATACTTTTGTGAAAGTGCAGCAGGAAAGCCATATGCTGATCGAAGATTTTATGTTGCTGGCCAATCGTCGGGTTGCAGAGCGTATTGGGAAACCACAGGGAAAGAAAACGCCAAAAACCTTCGTTTACCGCATCCACGACGAACCGAATCCGGATAAACTGAACACTTTTGTGCAGTTTTTGCATAAACTTGGTTATAAGATGAATACAAGTTCACGCGCGAAACTGGTAAAATCATACAACGACCTGTTTGTGGCTGTCGAGGGAAAGGGTGAAAAGAATCTAATTGAGACCGTGGCGATCCGGACGATGGCCAGAGCCGAATACACAACCCAGAATATCGGGCATTATGGCCTTGCTTTTCAATATTATACGCATTTTACTTCGCCCATCCGACGATATCCTGATTTGATTGTGCATCGTCTGCTGGAAAGATATCTGATCGAAGACAAGCCATCGGTAAACGCCGATGATTATGAAGATATTTGCAAACATGCTTCGGATATGGAACAGCGCGCTGCCGAAATGGAACGCGAGTCGGTAAAATTCAAACAGGCTGAATATCTGATGGATAAGGTAGGGAAAATGTTCGATGGTCAGATTTCGGGTGTGAGCAAATGGGGTATTTTCGTTGAGCTGAAACAAAGTAAATGCGAAGGGATGGTCCGTTACAACGAAATGCCTGGTGACTATTATTATCTCGACGAAGACAACTATCGTGTTATTGGCCAAAGCTATGGAAAGGTGTTCCGACTGGGTGATCAGGTGAAAATCAGGGTCAAGAAGGTGGATCTGACAAAAAAGAAACTTGATTTCGTGATCGTAAACACCGATGAAGCCAGAGATTGGTGAAAAAAGTTTGGAGTGAGCTAAAGTGAGCTAAAGTTCGGAGTTATTATACCCATGGGATTTTCGCGAGAAAAAATCAGGAGCATTAGCCATTAAATATTTTTAATTTCGTTTCCAATTGTCTATCTTTGCTTAAACAGATTGTTTCACTTAAACTATTGTAAACCATGCCATTCGAACTGCCTTCATTACCTTATGCCGATGATGCTCTTGAGCCGTATATTTCGAAAGAAACCATTGGGTATCATTATGGAAAACATCACAATGCCTATCTGGTAAACCTGAACAAACTGCTTCCGGGAACTGCCTTTGAAAACGCAAGTCTCGACGACATTGTAAGGCATTCCGAAGGAGGAATTTTCAACAATGGAGCGCAGGTCTGGAACCATAGTTTTTACTGGAACTGTCTGAGTCCGAAAGGTGGAGGAATGCCTTCAGGAGAACTTTTTGCTGCCATCGAACGCGATTTTGGCTCGTTTGATTCTTTTAAAGAGCAATTTTCGGCCGCTGCCGCCACACTTTTTGGTGCCGGCTGGGCCTGGTTGTCAAAAGACACAAATGGAAAACTGTTCATCACCAAAGAAAGCAATGCCGGCAATCCGCTCCGGAGTGGATTAACACCCATTCTCACGATCGATGTTTGGGAACATGCCTATTATATTGATAAACGCAATCTGCGGCCCGCCTACATCGAAGATTTCTGGAAAATGGTAAACTGGCCCTTTGCCGAAGGACTTTACAAATTATAATAAAAAAAGGCTGAAACCATTGGTTTCAGCCTTTTTTTATTTAATGTTCCGTTGAAAACTACTCTACGGTAACTGATTTTGCCAGATTTCGAGGTTGGTCAACATTACAGCCACGCATCACAGCGATGTGGTACGAAAGTTTCTGCAAAGGGATAGTCGCGAGCATCGGAACCAGCATTTCTTCTGTTTCCGGAATCTCGATGGTATAGTCAGCCATATCGCGAACAGTAACATCGCCTTCTGTTACGATAGCTATTACTTTTCCTTTGCGCGCTTTCACTTCCTGAATATTACTTACTACCTTGTCGTAAGTGCCTTTATTTGTGGCAATTACAACAACAGGCATTTCAGCATCGATGAGGGCGATGGGGCCGTGTTTCATTTCGGCAGCCGGGTAACCTTCGGCATGGATATAGGAAATTTCTTTCAGTTTGAGGGCGCCTTCAAG
>CAZVKW010000250.1:0-2841 GCA_964627945.1 uncultured Lentimicrobiaceae bacterium | reverse complement strand
GTTATTGGGATAAAACCTCCGGACTTAAGAATAATATTCTGTCGATTTACCGTTACAACGGAACTATATATGTTGGTACATACATAAAAACGTATTATATTGACAACAAAAATAAAATTAATGAGGTCAAAGGCATGCCTGACGGGATGTTCTGGTGTTTCTTTGAGCCAACACAAAACAAATCATTGTTGATAGGGACACAACACGGTATTTACCAATTAGATCATAATAAAAAAGTTACTCCGATATTCAAAGGCAGCCATGCTACGTTTCTTTATCAATCAAAAGTAAACCCTAATAGGATTTTTAGCAGCGATGACGAATATTTTATTTCCTTCAGGTTTGAAAATAGCAAATGGAAATTTGAAGGTCGTTGGAATGGAATAAAAGACGACATAAGATATCTTCAGGAGGACGACAAGGGAGAATTATGGGTTAGCACCTTCATTCATGGGATGATAAGGATTACTCCTGATTACAATAACATAACAACTCCACGAAGTGTAAAATACTATAATCAAAATGATGGTATAAAAACGTTACAGCCAATTTCAATTGAAAAGGTAAGAAACAAATTGGTTATCAATACAGCAGATGGTTTTTATGCGTACAACAAAGTTGCCGATAAATTTGAGCCCTATTGTGATTTAGGTAAACAATTTTGTAACGGTGATCAAGATATAATATATACTCAGGAAATGCCTGACGGCAAAATTTGGATTTGTCCGGCCAACAACCAAACTGATGATATTGGTTATCTGCAGCCCAACAAAAAAGGAGGCTACGATTGGATTTATAAACCTTTTCAGCGTATTCCCCATTTTAATATTGATGCTATGTATATTGAACCAACCGGTATTGCCTGGTTTGGTGGAAACGAAGGTATATATAGGTTCGACCTGAACAAAGACACGAAAGATTATTCACAGAAATTCAATTGCCTGATACGAAAAGTTACCTGCGGACAAGATAGCGCCCTGAATATTGGCCCCGACAACGAAAAGAACTATGCGGAAATGGCTTACAAATTCAATTCTATGAATTTTGAATTTGCGGCGCCTTTCTTTGATAACGAGGACCGCACGTTGTATAGCTATAAACTGGAAGGGTTTGATAATAATTGGAGTGAATGGAGCCGGAAAACCGAAAAGGAATATTCGTATTTACCTGAAGGGGAATACAAATTTATGGTAAAAGCCCGCAATATCTATGATGTTGAGAGTTCAATAGCAAATTACCAAATTACTATACTTCCTCCATTTTACAGAACTTGGTGGGCTTATACATTATATCTCATACTTTTTATTGCTTTAACATATTACTCATTCAAATTTTACACCCGTCGTTTGGTTGCTCAGAAATTGCAGTTAGAGCAAATAGTTGCAACAAGAACAGCAGAAGTTTCAAAACAAAAAGCAGAAATACTAACTAAGAATAATGAACTCGAAATAGCTAATGCAACAAAAGATAAGTTTTTTAGTATCATTGCACACGATTTGAAAAGTCCTTTTAGTTCCATAATAGGATTCAGCGAAATTCTGGTTACTGAGCTCAACGAACTGGATAAAGAAGAGATAGAAAAATATACCCGCTATATCCTTCAATCTTCCAAAAGAGCTTTGGCCTTACTAATGAATTTAATGGAATGGGCGCAGTCGCAAACCGGCAGAATAGAATTCAATCCTGCCAAAATAGACTTGGTAAATCTGGTAAATGAGAATATTTTACTTGCAGATGAAAATGCGAGGCAAAAATCAATTAGTATTGAAAAAGCGTTACCAGAAAATGTAACCGCATTTGCCGATAAGGCAATGATTGGCACCATACTGCGAAATTTAATATCAAATGCAATAAAATTTACACAGCCTGGTGGTAAAATTAGTATATCATTTGTTGAGCAACGAGGCGAGATTATTTTTTCGATACAAGATACTGGGGTTGGTATATCAAACGTCAGTATCGAAAAATTATTCCTGATAGATCAAGGTTTCTCAACCTCCGGAACAAACAACGAAATAGGTACAGGGCTGGGTCTGATCCTTTGCAAGGAATTCGTCGTTAAACATGGGGGGAAAATTTGGGTTGAAAGCCAGCAAGGAGTAGGATCAATTTTTTATTTTAGTATTCCAAAAAATGATATGGCGGGATGAAAGCCTTCAGGATATTAGTTTATTCTTTCCCCCGCTGGCGCTGATTAGCAATCAGTGCCGGTACAAATTACACAGTTGAGCAACAATTTAATCCCGCACTTGCCATAGCGTCGGCCGTTACCGCCAATTATGAAAAATACTACAAAAACGAAATTGAATCATGGTTACAAAAAAGACTACTAAACTGAATCTGATAATTTTCTTTTTTTTTGCGTTTGTATTCAATACTTATTGCCAGGTAGAGTATATTACCAATGATGATGGTTATAATGTGATTTCCGATTCAACTGGCTTCTATATAAAAAATAACAACTTCAATTATGAAAAGTTATTCCCGAAAAATTCCTGGACAGGAGATTGGATATGGCTTAATCAATCAAGGTTCAACGAATATCAGGAAACACAAATAGACTGGAGAAATAATCCAGGATATAAAAAGCAATACAAAGCATTATTTAGAAAAAGCTTCGACTTAACTGAGTTGCCAAATCAAGTAATCTTGAGTATAACAGCAGATGTTTCATGCCGGATATATATTAACGAAACTTTTGTTGCACAAGATCCTGCAAATATTGGGAATGATTATAATGATGGTGTTCCACCAAAGCATTGGTTTTATAACACACACAACGTGAAGAAATATTTGCATTTGGGAACAAATACCATTGCAGTGGAGGTGTACAGTCATTCT
>CAZVKW010000249.1:0-2871 GCA_964627945.1 uncultured Lentimicrobiaceae bacterium | reverse complement strand
GAAATAATCCATTATTATTTTCATTTTCGCAATTTTGGTCATTGCCTCAATGCCTTTATTAGTCTACCTTTAGCAGAAATATATAGCTCCATGAAAACACGTATGCTGGTTTTGTTTTTTGTCTCTTTTTTGTTAGTTCTTTCCTGCCGGAAAGATGGAAATGATGAACCAAAAACGAATCTGATGACCAATGCCGTTGTCTATGAAGGCGATTATCCCGAACCAGCATTTGTGAGTTTTGCTGAAGATTTTGGTTTGGTGAAAATTGAAGCATATCCCGGATTTATCACCGCGTTTTTTGATCCTACACTGGCCGAAGCTGATGCAGAGACCATGATCACGGAAGTGGGAGGGACGGTCCGGAGTAAAATCCCATCGCTTGGCTATTATCTTATCGAATCGTCACCAGCTATTACCGGCAACGTAATCAATGATTTACAGGTAAATTCAGAACTTGATTACGCCTGCCCGAAAGTAGTCGTTCATCTGAGTGCCATGGTACTCGATGGCTGTGGATCAGGAGTACAGGATGGCGAAGACCATGCGCTGAAGGTGATCAAAAATCTGGAAGATTGCGGAGGTGCCTTCGAAACTTGCGACGGAATCATCAATGCAAGCGGTGATGTTGTGGAGGATTATATCCTTCATGGCATGATTCAAGATATTCAGAGCAAGCCCAACGGACCTATTCTGATCAATATTTCAGCTTCCGGCGGACTGAATGATGCAAGCTGGCCCAACCAGTCGGCCAACGACCGTGGCTTTTATGAACGCAGCTGGTATTATTTTATGCGCGATCTGCTGCATATCATCGGCGGACTCGATAATACGTACCGGAGCCGTCTGATTGTTTCTGTGGCATCAGGAAACGGCAATATGCCCATTACCGATATGCTGGCGCAACTGCGCGTAGATCCAATGAATGCACAGATTCTGGAGGAAAATATCCTTTTGGTTTCAAATAAAGCCGACACAACCAGCACGATGGGCGGAAATTATGCACCTTACGATCCGGATGTGGTGGTGCTCGACAATCCGGATGCAGCTTCCGGAACTTCCTTCGCTGCACCATGTGCGCTTGGTATTATTCAGGATGTGATTGATTCGCAAGGCGTTACTACAGCAGAAGCACTGAAAGCCGTCAAACTGGCCTCTGCTTCAGATGGCGAACGTCTGGTTGATCCTACGGTAGTAGTGGCAACACTGAATGTGATTCATGGTCAGACGGAATACAAAGGAAATTCGACCACATTAGCTTTTGAGGTTGTTACAGGGCCTTGTGTGGGAATGATCACCTTCGTCAATGTACCAACGATTTACTGGAATGGGAGTTCGGGAACGATGATCATGCCTTCGGATTGCAGGGTTACGTTGATTTCGGGCGATAATTGCTATATCAACGGATCGGATCATGATGCAAAAGTGTTTCAGTTCAACCTGAGTGGTAGCAACAGCAGTTTCAGTGGTACCGGCACAATGCCTTTTACTTTGGGTTCCGGTTCGGTGCCGATTGTGGCGGCTTTCACCGGGGCAGTGAATATTCTGGGCGATGTTTCCGGAACGCTCACACTAACCGCTATGGGAGATCAGTCAGCAACAATCACGCTGTTTAAGCAATAATATAGGTAGAATTTTACCTTGCAATCATCAGTTTGGTGGTGTATCTGTAGTTTTTCGTCAGCAGAACTACCTGATAGACTCCCGGAAAAAAATGGCTAGTTTGAATGCCTTCTTTCAGACAATTCTGATCGTTTGATTGAAATACCAATCTTCCTGATAAATCCCTGATTTCTAGTTGTTTGAAATCATTTAGATTTTCAATTTCTATTGTGAATGATTCATTTGCCGGGTTTGGCAGGATTTTAAGATTTCCCTTCGGTTCATCTTCATGGATGAAATCCAAAACGCAGCCTTGCTGTTCAATTAGTTGTAAATAATTAAAGACAGGAGTAAAATCAACAAAAGAATCATACTGATGTGAGACTGAAGCAAAATCCGGGATCATTGTGTCGCTTAGAAATTGACTTGTAACATAAATATCAAACATACAATCTGAACCATTGCCGTTCAGATCGGTACGAGTAATCGCAACTGGCCAGGAAATTCCGTCACCAATGATCATATAAGCTGAATCACCGATATTCGCTGCATCAGCACCCATAAATACAAGCTCTTTTGCCCAGGAAATAGTGCCATCTTTCGTTATTTTAAGCAAATTACCGCTTGCATCGGCTTTTTGATTCACGATGATAATACCAGAATCTGGAGTTGAAATCATTTTTGGTTGAAGGTAATTGTTCCAGAAATTACCTGATTCAAGATCAATTTGTAAAAACCATTGTTGATTAAACCCAAAATCCAGTTTACGAAGACCAAGGATGTCGTTATCTAAGCTAAAAAGTGAATAAATGCTTTCTCCGGAAATTTTTAATGCATAGGAATGATACGAATCCGGAAATATGTTTTTATACCAGTTAACTGACCCATCAGCTTGCAGATTCATAAGATATGCTTGATTATAATCACCAGTTATAAGTAATGTACTATCAGGAAGTTGCACAATAGAATTTACTTCAGTTAATCCAAATGTGTCAGTCCACAATGAATTTCCAGATTCGTCAAAAGTGCTGACAAAAGTAAAATAGGGAGAATCTATAGGAAGTTCGTTGTAGTAACCAACGATAGCAAAACCCTTCCCAAAAGTCGGACAAATTGCCCTGGCCTGCAAATTCCTTATTTCCCAATCAGATTTTTTGGCCCAGACAATATCACCCTGTTGATTCATTTTCATCAATATGATATTGCTTTCGTTTTGGCCAAGGATAATAAAACCTGAGTCGGAGCATGGAATAATGTCAGTAAATATTGTGT
>CAZVKW010000248.1:0-2923 GCA_964627945.1 uncultured Lentimicrobiaceae bacterium | reverse complement strand
CGTTCTTTGTTCACGATCAGGAATGGATTGAAGTTGTTCAATCCGAGATCATTGATGGTATATTTTCCTGTGGTGAATCCAATATTAATTTGCAAAGTGTCGGGGTCGACATATGGATCACCAGGGATCACGTTTACTCCAAATCCTGAAACAGGAGGCATAATTGCATTAATATTGTCAAAGACAATAATAGTTGGCTTGTCCTGATTAGCTTCTAAACCATTACTGCTTAGAGTAATATAGTTTTCATTCAGTACACTTCCTTCAGCTTCCATATCAGAAGATTGAAGCGTTGTTCCAGGTAACTGGAACCCAAATCCATTCGCGAATCCTGCACCAATCGCCCTTACAGCGAATTTGCTCAGTACTTCTGTTACTTTGTTGGCTGAATTGGTAACAATCGTAAACTGATAGTCAACCACCAGATCATTGAAATCATAATCCCCTTTTCCGGGCCATAAGTCTTCGAAGGCCAGACTACCATAAGCATTGGCAGGATATAAATTATTGAATGCTCTGGCCGGATCGTTCGGATAACTGTCCTCAGTATCGGCAACTCCGTCACCATCCTGATCCACTACTTCCTCAACGAAATTATAATTGGCCTGAATTTCAGTCTGGCTCAGTGCGGTTCCGAATATCTTCACTTCATCAATGGAACCGTTGAAAAATTTCTGTGCATTGTTATCTGATCCTATTGAAAAATCGCGTCCCGTAATTTTGAGATTACCGCTGACTGGTGCACTGTTTCTCAGTTGTCCGTTCACATACATTTTCAATGTTGCGCCATCGTAAGTCATGGCAAGATGATACCATTCATTAATAACTGGAAGTCCTCCACCCCAGTGGATGAGATGGCTAACATTGTCGTTTGTCCGCACAACAACATTCCATCCGTCCCATTTTCCCTGTCCGATTCCATGACCATCCCAATCACCTTTCTGTGCGATCTTACAGGTCAGGTTTCCCTGTGTTTTTGCCCAGGCCATCATGGTGATTGAATTCACAGGATTCAGGTTAGGTGCATTCAGAACCTTCACATTTCCTTCAGTGCCGTTAAAATTCAAACAGCTTCCTGAAACGCCTGTTCCCCAGACTGCATTGGTAATCGTTCCGTTATTTGTTCCATGGCTGTCAATGGCTGTTGATCCGCTGTTTTCGTCAAGTTTCCAATATGAAATAAGGCTTTCTTCGCCATCCCCGGTATTCGGAGTAGAAGTATAAATCTGATTGATTTCTGTTTCTGTCAAGGCTACATCATAGATCAGTACTTCATCAATGGCACCCTTGAAGTGGTTGATTGAGTTCTGATTACCGATATAAACATCACTGTTTGAAGAGTGAAGTGTTCCGGAATTGCTTCCGCTGGCTTTTAAAACGCCGTCAAGATACAATTTCATCGTTACACCATCATAAACTGCTGCTCCATGATGCCAGTCGGTATTCAGAATCCGGTCGCTGTATGTCATTGCAATATCAGCATATAAAGGTGTATACAAGGCAAATGTTAGTCTTCCCTGAGGGTCCAGTCGGATGATATACTTCACATTCTGATATATCATGGCACCACCCGAACCAACTTCTGACATCTTAAACCAGAATGAAAAACTGATTTTATCCCCAACCGGATTAATGCTTTGGGTTTTTGGAACCTGAACATGTCCGCCCAGACCATCAAATTGCAATGCGCTACCACTGATTCCAGGTGTCCAGGTATATCCTGTAATAGCACCATTATTAACTCCTAACTGGTCATAGGCTATACTTCCTGTGTTTTCATCAAATTTCCATTCGGCAATAATTCCTGTTGTTGGGAATGCATTTCGATGTTCCGTGTTTTTTAGGGATGGGACTGAACCTAAACTTATTTGAACCAAATTGTCAGTAATTGATACAGATTCACCATTGACTAGTACCTTCTGAACATAGGCAGGGAGGTTTAATGAAAGGACATAAGCATCGGGCAAAAGACTGTAAAAACCCTTGTGATATTGGATTTTTCCGTCCTCTGAAGTGATGTTGATAACAGTGGTATGGTCCGCAGTTATCTGAAATTCAACATCACGACTGGTTTCCCAGCTAAAATCGGGAGAAATAATCAGATCCTCCATTCTTACCGGATCATTTGACTCGGCTGGTTTTCTGCAACAGATCAGATGAACGAGAAGAACAAATACCAAAACAATTTTTATAAGGGAATTCATGGTGTTTGAATTTGTCAGAAAGATAAGGAACTAAGTGAAATATAGCAAGGATTTATTTGATTAATCAACTGATAATGATAGTGAATATCAATATTTGTGCCACCTTATCTGAAATTCCGGAATTACAGGGACTGTGATCATGGAATGGTAAAATTGCAAAAAAATTCGATCGTCAGGGCTCAATTATTTCCACAAACAGAATTATTTTATTGAATGATTTGCAAAACAGCTTGTCCGAATATATATCTAAATATCAGTATTACAATAATTTGCGATATCTCTCCAAATTTGTCAAGCAGAATTAGGAAAACAACCTATCAATCCTGATTATGTTACCAATCAGAATAAAAATATAGCATCTAAAGTTGTTACTGATTTGCTGAAATGCAACAAAAGCTTCATTGTGGATTTTTATTCCCGTTTTTGCACAAAATTGTTTGGCTAATAAGATGGCTAAGTTAAAATTCCCGACTCAATTTGAAGGAAAACGGACTTTTTATTTGAGATAGGTCCGAATCGCTTTTCCTGATTCTTGTCCGATTTCTATTAAATATAGTGATTCATTTCTTGATTTGAAATTTGAGTGAATGTATCTTTATAGCGTAGATACCTTCCAAAAAGAAGGATTGCAAAAGAAAAACGATTGGTATAATGAAACAGTATCGAAGTAAAAAGCCGTTCTCTTCTGGAAGATTCGACTGGGAAGCACTTTGGCTTGT
>CAZVKW010000247.1:0-2933 GCA_964627945.1 uncultured Lentimicrobiaceae bacterium | reverse complement strand
GTCGGATGAGGATTGTGCCCTGTCAAATGATTGCAATGAATTCTCCGCTGATGAATTATGCACTGCCGGATGGGGATTCTGAATAACTGGTGGTGTGTTGTAATGGTACATACGGGTTATTATGGAGAGGCTAATCGATAAAAACGTGACAATTAAGGGATTTGATCAGTCAAAAAATTTGTTGGATATACTTGACATCGAGACATGGTTTTGTATATTTGTGGATACAAACCCGGCCCTCTTAACAATTAAGTTTTCTTCAAATAATAACTATATGAAATTTAAAAAATTAGATTCATCAAAAGAGGATTTTGATTACAATTTAGGCAAAACAATTCTTAATTTTCCTATAGTTGGTATTGGTGCTTCAGCCGGTGGACTTGAAGCATTGCAGGAGTTTTTTAAGCATATGATCCCGGTACCGGATGCTGCATTTGTAATTATCCAGCACTTGTCACCTGATTACAAGAGCTATATGAATGAGCTGCTTTCGCGTTATACGTCCATTAAAATTGAGATTGTAACCGATGGAATGGCCTTAAAGTCGAATCATATCTATTTGATTCCGCCAAAAATGAACATGACTATTTTTCATGGTGTTCTGTATCTGAATGAGTTAAGCGCAACCCGCACATTAAATTTGCCCATCGATATTTTTTTCCGTTCATTAGCCAAAGATCAGGAGAAGAACGCTGTTGGAATTATACTTTCGGGTGCCGGAAGCGATGGTACCTTAGGGATAAAGGCCATTAAGGAATTTGGTGGCATGACCATGGCACAGGATGATCAATCTGCCAAATTTGTGAGTATGCCGCACAGTTCTATTTCTACGGGCATGGTTGATATTATTATGCCACCAAAACAACTTGCCGAAGAACTGATTAACTACATAAAACACCCGTTTGTAAAAGAAAAAAGAAAAATTGAATCCATCTTGGCAGGCGAGCAAAGTCAACTCTCTAAAGTTATTTCAATTTTGAACGAAACGAAGAATGTTGATTTCTCATGCTACAAAGAAAACACCATTATTCGCCGGTTGGAGAAAAGGATCAGCATTAACCGCTTCGAAAAGATTGACGAGTATATTAAGTTTTTGCTCAATAACAGCAAGGAAATCAATATTCTATTTAATGAACTCTTGATTGGTGTCACCCGTTTTTTCAGAGACGAAGCTGCCTTTACCAACCTTAAAAATCAGGTTATTTCTAAGATTATCGAATCGTCGGCTGCCAATAAGGAAATACGTATTTGGGTGGCAGCATGTTCAACGGGTGAAGAAGCTTATTCGCTGGCCATTTTGTTTAAAGAATGCATGGCTGAATACAATATAAATCGTGAGCTGAAAATATTCGCTACCGATTTGGATAAAAACTCCCTGGAATTTGCATCCGTTGGATTTTACCCCGACAACATCGTTTCAGATATTTCAACCGAGCGGCTTGCCAAGTTTTTTACCAAAAAAGAGAGCGGATATCAAATCAATGAAAATATTCGATCCATGATCGTTTTTGCCCGGCAAAATATTATCAACGACCCGCCTTTCTCCAAATTAGATATTGTTTCATGTCGCAATTTTCTGATTTATGTGAACCCCGACACCCAACAGAAAATATTTACATTGTTTAGCATGTCGTTGAATGATAACGGGTACTTGTTTTTGGGCTCCAGCGAGTCACTGGGAAACATGTCGGAAGGGTTCAAAGCCATCGACAACAAGTCGAAAATTTTTCAAAAACAATCAAACTATAAACCTGTCATTCATGCGGGATTGAAGCGGTCGTCGGAATACAAAAACTATCCCGAATTGTTGCACGTAAACTCATTTATAAAGACTCCGAAAGGGAAAAATCGCTTTTTAGAAGGATTGTTCGACCAGATAATGGTCGATTATCTGCCACCATCGGTTGTCATCGACGAGAATTACGATATTTTGCATACCATCAATGATGTAAACGACTATTTACGCATACCAACAGGTCAAATCTCCATCAACCTGCTTAAAATGCTTTCGAAAGAAAACTCTGTTTTTGTTAGTAGTCTTATCCGTCGTGCGTCAAAAAGCAATGATGAATTAATTATTGAACATATTGAATCAAATATTATTGGAAAACAACTTAGTTTATCGTGTAAAAGAATTGTAGATAAATTAAATAACAACAGCTATTTCCTGGTTTCTTTTAAAGAAAAGGAACTTGAAACCAACATAAAAAAGACTTCGAAAAGCGGGAAATTAAATGTTCAACTGCATTATAACGAACGTATTGACGAATTGGAAAAAGAGTTACAGCTGAAAAGCGAAAGCCTTCAGGCCACCGTTGAAGAGCTGGAAACCAGTAATGAGGAATTGCAATCATCAAACGAAGAATTGATTGCTTCAAACGAGGAGTTGCAAAGTACCAACGAAGAACTGCAATCAGTGAATGAAGAATTATATACGGTTAACTCCGAGCATATCCGCAAAATAGAAGAGCTAACGGAGTTAACTTCGGATGTTGAAAACTTGCTGAAGAATACGCAGATTGGAACCTTGTATCTCGATCAGCATCTGATAATCAGGAAGGTGAATGATGTTGCAAGCAAACTTACCAATATTATTATAACCGATGTCGGACGTCCCTTAAAGCATTTGTCATTAGGCAATTTTGATGCTACGCTAATTGACGAAATTGAAGGAGTATCTCAAAATTTACAGCTATTTGAGAAAGAGATACAGGATAATAAGGGGAAATGGTATCTGATGAGTATTATTCCGTACCGTACCGCTGATAATGCAGTGGAAGGTATTATTGTAACCTTTGTAAATATCACCAAACTCAAGCGCGAAGAAGAATTAAAGCTAGCAAGTGAAACGCGCTACAGGTCGTATATAGAAGTAACGGGACAAATTGGATGGGTTACCAATGCTAAAGGTGAAATTGCAGAAGATGTGCCCT
>CAZVKW010000246.1:0-2959 GCA_964627945.1 uncultured Lentimicrobiaceae bacterium | reverse complement strand
GGAGCAGTAATCTCGATTGCTGCGAATACTTATGACGAAAACAATATTCTTTTTACACGTAAAATCAGGGTAATATCCACCAATGGTGCAACCATTATTAAGTAACAGATTATGAAAAACAAAGTGCTTATATTAAGTCTGTTGTGTACACTTGTAACTCAATTATCGCAGGCGCAGATAGCCAATGAATCCTATGTGTTATCTTCTGGCGGGATTAACGCCACCGGAACCTCAATCAGTCATAATGGTGTTCTGGGAGAGGCGATTGTAAGTTCATCGCAATCTGTTGGTACTATAAGTCAACAGGTTGGATTCATTTTTCGCGCTGTTACAATTCAACTTACCGGAATCGATCTTGCATTATTTCTCGAAGGCCCTTATCAGGGTGCTGGTACAATGAATACCAATCTGTTAGCTAATTCGATCCTTCCACACGATCAGCCTTATAATACAGCGCCATGGAATTATGCCGGAACGGAGTCGGCTCCCATTTTTCCGGCCGGTGCTGTCGACTGGATTCTGGTCGAATTACGTGATGCCCCGTCTGCCTGGCAGGCGTATTCATTTACCGTTGTGGATGGCTGGCCGAAAGCCATGTTTTTGCTCCAAGACGGCAGTGTGGTGGATCAAGCAGGCAACGCACCTTCCTATGAAATGCCGGTGATCAGCGATAGCCTTTTCGTTGTGATTCGTCACCGCAACCATATTGCCGTAATGAGCAGTCATGGAATGACTCCTGCGGGCAATTCCTATAGCTACGATTTTACAGATGGACTTGCAAAGGTTTATGGTGAAGGAGCAGGGTATAAAGAGCTTGAAACAGGCGTTTTTGGATTGGTTGCCGGTGATGCCGATGCCGATGGCAATGTATTTATGAGCGACCGTACCCTCTGGAGAGGTGATCTCGGGTTAACTCTTACTTATATGGCAACCGATTTTGATCTGGATGCCAATGCCTTTATGAGTGATCGAACACTTTGGCGAGCCAACCTCGGTACAGCCAATCCGATCAATGGTTTGTTCATCAAACCACTTTTTGTTTCACAAGTTCCTGATAAAAAGTAATACTTTATAATATGAAAAAGTTTCTTTTAGTTTTTCTGATTCTGGCTGCAGTAAGCCTTAAGGCTGATCCACCTCAACTGATGTGGCGTATGACCAATCCACGGATTATCAAATCAACGCAGCAGCGCTTCGAGTTTGAAATTCAGGTAAAGGCAAACCAGGGTGGGACATATTACTCATCAGGGCAATGCATGTTCTATTTTAATAATTATGCGATCGCCTATACAAGTCTTGCCTGGACGGTTATTCCAGCTGGTATATCGGCGCAGACACATCCTGATGTTGGCAACAAATATGTTGTTTCACGGGTTACCAGCGGAAGCTATCCGGGGGTTAAGATTTTGATCGGTCTGAGTCCGACGGATGAAGCAGTTCTGGATGAAAGTCCGAATGCAGGATATCTTGCCGAAATCACTACAGAATGGCAAACTTATGTCAAAGTTCAATGTCGCATCACCGATCCTTCTGCCGATTCAGAAATCAATTTCTATCAGGAAGGCACTGATGGACAGAATTTCTATCTTTCAGCGCCCGGAATTGAAAGCGGATATCAAAATCCAAATCAGTACAATTCACTTAGCCTTGCAACTGCCAGTCTGGCACGTATTTTCTGTTCGACACATGGTTGGTCGCAATATGGAGGAGAAACTGACAATGTTCAGTATCTTGATTGGACAACTGCTGTAAATACTAGCGTTTGGGAAGGAAATGCAACGGTCGAAGGGAACAATTGCCATGCGTTGAATCTGCATATTCATAACGGAGCATCAATGCAGATAACCGATCAAACCAATCTGACTGTTTCAGGAATGATGATGAATGAATCTGGTAATACTGGTCTGAAGTTGTTTTCATCAGCAGTCGGAACAGCTTCTCTTCTACATAACAGTAACCATGTAAGCGCAACAGTTCAGCGTTATCTGACCGGTAACAGCGATTTGGAGCAACAAGCATATCATAATATTGCCGTGCCTATCCAGTTTTCGGCTACAACCGGATTTTTAATCAACTCCTATTTGTTCCGGTTTGATTCACCCACGCAATCGTGGATTAGCATGGGGAATGAAACCGATACTCCGTTGAATACGCATGAGGGATATTTGGTTTATTATCCTCATCCCGATACAACCTATGAATATACCGGTATAATGTTCAATGATATGGTTTCGCTGGATGTGGCATATAATACTGCAAATGGATATACAGGTTTGAATTTGGTCCCTAATCCATATCCCTCCGCTATTGACTGGAACAATGAATTGGGCTGGACAAAGTACAATATCAACGATGCCTATTGGGTCTGGAATCCTTTTTTGCGCAATTATGCCTCTTATGGTGCAGGTATTGGTATCAATGATGCAACGCAATTTATTCCTTCGGGACAGAGTTTCTTTGTGAAAGCATTTGATGAATTTCCATCCTTAATGGTGAATAATTCGGCCAGAGTTCATAATAGCCAGGCATTCTTTAAAGAAGTATTGGAACAAAAACTATTGAGGATCAAAGCATTGTCAAATGGAAGTCAGGACGAGATTGTCTTGCATTTCACTGAAAACGCTTCCGAAACTTATGATCCTTCCGAAGATATCGACAAATTCTTTGGTTCTACAGATGCTCCTCAATTATACAGCTATGCTACTGATCAGGTGCGACTTAGCGTAAATACACTGCCATTTCCCAGCGAATTGACCACCATCCCTATTTCTTTTGAAATGGGCCTGAATGCTGCTGTAACTTTCTCAGCCGAGAATATTGAATCATTCAGCGAGTTCGCTGCAGTTTTACTTGAAGATATTCAAACCGGCGAAATAACAAATCTACGAACACAGAATGCGTATAGTTTTTTACACGATACAACTTATGATGCAAACCGATTCCTCTTACATCTGCAATA
>CAZVKW010000245.1:0-2964 GCA_964627945.1 uncultured Lentimicrobiaceae bacterium | reverse complement strand
GTTTTATAAAGGCAAATTAGCCTTGATTTTGGACAGTGTTAAAAACTCGCAGGCACATCAAAATTAAAAGTACCCAATGTCAGAAACAGAAATTTAGAAATGAAAAAAAATTATTCGATTAAAGACACGAATTCATCCAGACGAACCGAATTCCGTACTGCTGTTTCAAAGAGTTTGGATCTGTCTTTGTCGTTCATCGAAAGCACTCCAGTAAGCTTACCATCATTCAGGAACAAATGGTAGTATTTGTTGCCTTTCCGGATGATTTCTTCGTTTGTAGTCTGTATTCCACGCAATGGAAGCATTGAAAAGAAATAGGATCCAAATACCTCAATTTTAAGTCGGTAACGCAAATTTCCGAAGCTCAGATTTTCACCGGCTGCATTGGCTCCGGCAATGATTCCCTGTTGCTCGGCCGAATGCCAGAGACCTGTAATCAGGTGGCCTGAATGCTCGGCAACATCCCCTGCAGCATAAACATCCGGGTGAGAAGTGAGAAGATGTGGATCGACAATAATTCCTGTTCCGGTTTTCAGACCGGCTGCCTGGGCAAGTTCAATATCTGGTTTGGCTCCAATATTCGCCAGAATTTTATCACCAAGGTATGATTCCCCGTTTGAACAGGAAACTTTAAACTGCTGATCAGGCAATTGGCTGACAGACGATGGTTCGGCGTTGTGAACCACTTTCACACCCTGATCCTGCAGGATAAATAGCAACTGATCAGCCATTTCCTGATCAAAATAGCGGTTCATAAGCCGTTTTTCGCGGTGGATAAGCGTGACAAAATTCCCCAGACGGAGCATCTGTTCAGCCATTTCGATTCCCTGAACACCTCCACCGATCAATACAATCTGCTGTCCGGGAATGTTCTGAAGCAAAATTGTATCAGCATCTTCAGCATTACGGAAATAGGAGATTTGATCCGATTCTGTATTATTCAATCTGACTTTAGCCGGTATGGCTCCGGTGCACAAAATCAGTTTATTCCACGTAACAATCTGATTTTCTATGCGTAAGCTTTTATTCGGAAGAGAAATCTCAGAAACCCGACCCTCCAATAGTTCGATCATAAGCGAATCGTACCATTCAGGAGCTTTCAATGAAAGTTCATTCAGTTCAAAGCCTTTTGCCAGTCGCTTGCTGATAGATGTGCGTTTATAAGGCAAGCGATCTTCACCGTTTAACAACAGGATGGTGCCGGTAGCATCATATTTCCTGATAGATTCAGCAGCTTTGATTCCGGCGATTCCGGCACCAAGGACGATATATTGATAGGAAGGAAGCATTTTTTGTGTTTTGACAAAAATAGGAAAGATATGGATCAGGATTTGAATTATCCGATTCAATAATTCATTGAATTATCGTCCCTTTTCAGGAGTTGACATCAAATGATCAATTTCAGAAAAGATATTTCAAATGTGATTGAGCCTCCGGTATGCCTGATTTTTTACCTTTGCGATTCAAAACTTAATCATAAGGCATGGCCGACAAGAATTCCGAAGCGGAACAAAAAACAATGTCATTCTGGGATCATCTCGAAGAACTGCGATGGATGCTGGTCAAGAGTGCTATTGCCATTGTGGTTTTCGGTACGCTGGCTTTTTTCAACCGTGAATTTCTTTTTGATACAGTTGTATTATCGCCAACCAAAGGTGATTTCATCACCAACCGTTTTCTTTGCTGGGCAGCAGATTATTTTTCGATTGAGGGTTTATGCATGGGCGATATGCAGATGCAGATTATCAACATCAATATGTCGGGACAGTTTATGACCCATTTTTATATTTCGTTCGTCGCAGGTATTTTTGTCGCTTTTCCGTTTGTCATCACGCAAATCTGGCAGTTCGTAAGACCGGCTTTATCAAAAAAGGAGGCCAGACTCTCCGGGCTCGCTGTAATCGCCAGTTCGATGCTGTTTTATGCCGGAGCAGTTTTCAGTTATTTCCTCATTGTCCCGATCACGATCAATTTTTTCACCGGTTATCAGGTAAGTGAAATGGTATCGAATCAGATCTCACTTACATCTTATATCTCGACCTTTATTTCGATGAATTTCGCCATGGGTCTGGTGTTTGAACTGCCCATATTGATCTATTTTCTTGCAAGACTTGGTATCGTTTCTGCAGATTTTCTGAAGCGTAACCGAAAATACACCCTTGTTATTCTGTTGATTATCGCTGCCATCATCACACCTCCTGATGTGTTCAGTCAGATTCTTGTTACAATTCCGCTGGTAGCGCTTTACGAGGCAAGCATCCTTGTGGCAGTGCGGGTCGAAAAGAAAAAATCAACTTAATCCTTATACCAGTCGGGCTGACCGGTTAAAAACCCGGAAGCGAGCTGATAAAATTGCTCAGGTGCTTCGGCATGTACCCAGTGTGAAGCATCCTGAATGGTGAAAATCTCCGCTCTCGGGAAATTTGCCCTTATCTTCGGATAATCTTCCGGTAAAATATAGTCGGACTGACCTCCGCGAACGAACAAGGTCGGTTTTCCAAACAAAATGCCTGACTCGATGGCGTCGAACATTTCGCCCAGATTTTTCGCAATTCCATCGAGATTGATGCGCCAGGCAAGGGTAGTTTTGTCTTTCCAGTAAAGATTTTTCATCAGAAACTGTCTCACCCGGTCGGATTCAACGCGCGGAGCAAGAATTTCTTCGACTTCCGTCCTTGAAGTAACTTTATCAAAATCAACTGATTGCATGGCTTGAATGATATTCCGGTGATGCGGACGATCGCCATAAGCTTTCAGACTGATGTCGACAACGAGCAATTTAGAAACCAGCAACTGATTTTCGAGGGTGAAGCGCATGGCGACTTTTCCTCCCATGCTGTGACCAATCAGATGAACATTCCGCAGATCAAGATTCTCAATCAGTTCGTACAGATCATCGGTCAGTGCCAGATAGTTGAAATTATCGCTGTGTGGCGAATGGCCATGGTTGCGCTGATCGGGAAT
>CAZVKW010000244.1:450-2975 GCA_964627945.1 uncultured Lentimicrobiaceae bacterium | reverse complement strand
GTGCTGGATAAATTAAAAATCGGGAGGTCATCAATAGGGTCTGAAGTTGTTGATGGTGCTGTTGTAACTATTGAGGATGTCAAAGCTGCAAAAGAGAAATTTCTATCAAACATGTCAAAAGATATTAGAGGCTTTCAGGCAGACAGGTGTTTTGGTGCATCAGGTTGTCCAAATGTTGCTAACTCATCTGGCTCTTTTCTTGAAAAGGCTGAAAAGCTCCTTGAACAAGAAAACATCCTTTTTTTTCTTAAACAGCATGTAAAAGGCGATATAAAATATCACCATGAATTCAGATTAAGTTGTGCAGATTGTCCGAATTGCTGTTCACAGCCCCAAATAAAGGATTTTGGAGTTATTGGAGCGGTTTTGCCGGCGATTTCAGATGAACCTTGTTCACAGTGTCAAGCGTGTGTAAATGCCTGCCCTGACCACTGCATAACTATGTCTGATAATTCTATCTCCACAGACTCACGTTGTAAAATACCAACAATTGATTTCTCATCGTGTTTAATGTGCGGAAAATGTATAGAGGCTTGTCCAACCGGAACCATCTGCGAAGGTAAGCGTGGATTCAGAGTACAGTTAGCTGGACATCTCGGCAGACATCCAAGACTTGGACTTGAGATTGACGGGCTTCTCTCAGAAAGTGAGGCAACAGATGCCCTTCGGAACGTTCTACAGTTCTACAAAAAAAATTCCAGAGAAGGTGAAAGATTTGCAAAAATCTTTAATGAGCCTGATATGCTGGAGATTATCCGAAAAAAGTCAATCAACTAACTCTTAGTTCAGAGTTCCGTCTTCCATTTCAAATGTACGATCAAACACATCCAATGAGCGATGATCGTGGGTAACGACCAGAACTCCTGCTCCCTGTTCATGTGCTACCTTTTGAAAAAGTTCCATTACCTGACGTCCCCTGAAACTGTCCAAAGCTGCCGTAGGTTCATCGGCGAGTATCAGACCGGGTTTGTTGGCAAGAGCACGTGCGACGGCAACTCTCTGCTGCTGTCCGCCGGAAAGCTGATGCGGCAAACTGTCCTTCCGTTCTTCAATTCCTAAATATTCAAATAATTCTATTGCTCTTTTCCGAGCCTCTTTATGATGAACATCATTGATTTCCAAAGCAATCTGAACGTTTTCAAGTGCGGTCAAAAACGGAATAAGGTTTGCTTTCTGAAATACATAGCCGATATGTTTGCGACGAAATTCCCGAATATCCACCATCTCCAAAGGTCCGTCCATCACCAAAACCGTTCCGATTTTGATCTGTCCTGATGTCGGCGGATTAATCAGTCCAATAGCGGTAAGCAACGTGGATTTTCCGGCTCCGCTCGGTCCCAGCAGTCCGACCACTTCTCCTTTGGAAATCGTTAATGAAATATCTGACATGGCTTTGACTTCGGTGTTGCCGGAGCCATATATTTTGCTGATATTTGAAACTTCGATAGCGATTTCGGCTGTCATGATAAAACCTCATTGGGCTGAACGCTCATGGCTTTCCAGATACCCAAAAGGCTTGACAGTACCGAAATTGCCAAGACAATCATAGCAAGCCCGATAAGATCATTAGTCGTGATGATAACACGTCTCGGAAAATGGGGAAATATCCATCTCCCGAAATAAAATGCAAGTATATATCCCAATCCTCCGAGAATAATTGCCTGCTGAATGATAAGCCCCAGAATGACAGAGTTTCGGGCACCGATCAGTTTGAGCATAGCAATATCATGAATTTTATCAAGTGTCAGCGTATAAAGAATGAGCGACATGATTATTGCAGATATGACAACCAGCAATGCCCTGAAAAGACCTATCTGCCTCCGTGCTTTATCCACACTGCCATCTAACAAAAGATTTCTTTGGTTTTCTGCGGTGTGGACAGATACATCTTTCCAGCCGGAAATCATTTTTGCCACTTTCTCAATATCTGCTCCTTGTTCAGTCTGAACAATTACCGCACTTATCATCGGACCTGCCAGTGCGGGAATATTCGGCAATGAGGATCTGTCCAAAAGTTCGGGGCGACTATTTCCTATATCCTGCTGAATCGCTCTGGAACGTCTTGCATCTCGCTCTAAACGAACAGCCTCGCCTGAGTTGTCAAACTGAATCGCAATAGCGTCTCTTACGGTAAAAAAGGCAATACCATCGCCTCCCTGTCCTACCATGTTGCGTGTCAGACCTACAACTGTATAAACATTTTTTCCCAAATAAATTTTTTCACCTAGCCTGAACCCGAGTGATTTATCTGCAATCCTTTTAAAATGTGCTGATGCCAGACTACGCCCGTTCGTCATCGGAATCCATTCTCCTTTGTCCTGGGGCCATGACAGTCCCTGCACAACAATACGCAACGGTTTGTCGTTACGTTCCTCCTGTATGGTATGGGAAACAAAGGCACGCGAGCTTTTGATTCCGGGAACAGCAAGAATGCGATCCTCCATCTTGAGAGGAATCCTTGAAATTTCGGCAAAAGGTCCGCGGGTATCGTGCTGAACGATCCAAAGGTCTGCACCGATTTTGTC
>CAZVKW010000244.1:0-440 GCA_964627945.1 uncultured Lentimicrobiaceae bacterium | reverse complement strand
AATCAAGCCCAGATAGATTCCTCTCATTCCCATCACAATCATCAGTAGCATTCCGATTCCCACTGCTGTCAGAAGAAAACGGGGAATACTGTGCCGAATACCACGAATGGCAAGATTCATTTTACAACCACCCTTTTTCCGTCTTTTATTTTTTCATATGAATCTGCGACAACCGTATCATTCAAAGACAAACCTTCTTTGATTTCGCTTATCTCAACACCTTTCAACCCGAATCTGACTTCTTTCCATACAGCTTTTCCGTTGATTACAAGATAAACACCTGATTTGCCATCGTGCCAAACGATTGTATGGGAAGAAATTACGGGAACATCGGATTTTCTGCCGATTTCGATATACACTTCAGCCCGTTGTCCTACAGCCCAGTTATCTGGAAGATGCTCTGTACGCACATCAACCAGAAACTCACGGGTCTCACGATC
>CAZVKW010000243.1:0-2991 GCA_964627945.1 uncultured Lentimicrobiaceae bacterium | reverse complement strand
AGAGCGTTTGCAGTTTAATCTGTGTAACTTTACAAAGAAATATTCTTGTCTAAGCCTGTTAAATATGAAACGGAATTTATTGATTATTATGATGTTAATGCTCTCATTCGGAGGGCTCATTGCACAAAATCTGAAACCCTATGTTCTTGCTTTTGAAAGCACTGATAAAATCAGTGATATCAGAGCAAAGCTTGAAGCCAATCTTTTAAAAAACGGATTCGAGGTTTTGGGACAATACCAGCCTGCCAATGATCAGAACCGCTTTCTCATGGTGATCAGTTCCCCTGAATTGATCAATGCCGTGAAGAAGGTAGGTGGTCTCACTGGTTTTGCGTCCGCGCTTCGCATTGCGATAACAATCGAAAATGGCAAGACTATTGTATCATACACGCAACCAGCATATTGGGGCAATGCTTATTTCAGAGATGATTTTGACAAAGTTGCTTCGGAATACGGGACTTTCACAAGTCTTTTGGTAAATACCATGAAAGAAAGCGGCAATTTTATTGGAACTGCTTTTGGCTCTGCTGACGGAATCTCCGCAGCAGACCTGCGTGAATACCATTATATGCTCGGAATGCCGTATTTCGATGATACTGTGCTTCTGGGTGAATTCAACAGCTATCAGACGGCTATCGACAAAGTCGAATTGTCGATTAAAACGGGTGTAACAAATCTGAAAATGGTGTATAAAATCACTATTCCCGGAAAAGACATTACCTTATATGGTTTTGCGCTGTCAGGACCAAGTGGTGAATCGAAATTCTTACCCATTGTTGATCAGGGCAGTCCGAAACATACTGCTTTTTTGCCTTACGAGGTGCTCGTAACTGGTAGAGACGTGCATATGTTACATGGCCGTTTCCGGATCGCACTTTCCTTTCCCGATCTAACGATGGGAACCTTCAGTAAAATCATGTCAACACCAGGTGATATTGAGGAATTGCTAAAAAAACTGGTTGAAAAGTAAGTTCTATTCACAGACTATTGTTAACTTTTTCACCAATGAAGAATTTATTCATGATCATTTTATTCTTTCTGCTTATTTCCGGGTGCAAAAAAGATGATAATCAACCTATAACCATTCTGCCCGGCAGTTATTTCCCAGTTTATCCCGGCTCATATTGGGTATATACAGATAGTCAATCCAGAACATATACCGACTCAACTTCCGACCATTATATTGAGCATCAATATTATATGGGTGAAGCGCAGAATGAGGATGGCAGCACCTATAAGAAATATTCTGAAACTGTTTTGGTTCCATTTTTAAACGGAAATCCGATCTATAAGTACCAAAAACTGGTTCATTACATACCACCTTATGGTGATAACTATGGTTTGGATACCTTTCTTTCGGAGACAATCGGTGCCAAATTTTCGGACTGGTCTGATACCCGTTATGGTGATTTCACAGAACATAATGAGGTGGTTGCTAAAACCATAAACGAAAACAATGATTCGGTGCTCATCGTATTAGGGCATTTTGTATATGGCGGAAATGTTGGATCAATTAACGTAAAAACCTATGTGAAAAATATAGGTCTTATTTCTAAATATTCAATTAATCAGGCCGGTGACACTACATACAGGCTCGTATTAACTGATTATTTCGTGAATCTTCCGTAATCAATTCAATATCAATAGCTATAAATGTTTTATAGCTTAATAATTACGCTGGAATAAACTTTGTTATCAGTAACAATCCTCAGAATGTATGTTCCTGTTGGCAGGAAAGAAATATCGATTTGATCGGTATTTTCATTATTTTCTGAAAAATTATTGCGAATTAGTTCACGTCCGTATATATCTGTCAAGTTCGCGGTATAGCCTAAAGTGGAAATTGATTCATTCCTGATATTCAGATTATTCATCGCCGGATTGGGAAAAATATGGAAAATAGATTTCATTGAAAGATCACCCAGACCATTAACACCGGCAGAATCCAGGGTTTCATCAATCACTTTTAACAGGGATTTATCGCCAATCATATCCAGCGAAAGTTCCCAGATCATGATACCAGCTACCCTATTCAATGCCAGATTTGTCTTATTACGAATGGTGTTTGTTCCGTTATAATATACCGTATCACTCACTTTATCAACAGTATAGGCATCCGGGAAACGTGATATAATCTCGTTGTAGGCTTGATAGCCTGTTTCATTATAAAATCCATATCCGTAAAATGGAACACCCAAGGCAATTTTGTCTTTGTCGACTCCCCGACCAATATATTCGTTGATCATGCTCTGAGCATACCAATATGGCGAATGCTGACCCGGATTTCCGGGATCCCAGTAACCGGTATAATCATATGACATCAGACTGATAAAATCGAAAAGCCTCAAAGTTGTATTCTGAATGCTGCCACCTCCCCAGCCAACTGCCGCCGTGATCAGATATCCTTTTGGTCGCAATGAATCAGTTAATTGCTTGATAAATGGCCCATAATTGGAATTAATAGCCGGTCCTTCCTCATCCACATCAATTCCATCCAGATTGAATTGCTTCAGGTAAATCGCAATTCTGTGGATAAAATCAGCGCGTTTTTCGGCAGATGAGATAAGATTTTGGTAGTTTGTCAGTGTAGTTCCTCCAGCAGCACCACCTCCTCCCAAAGAGACCAAAACTTTTACGTCGTTTTCGTGTGCTTTGTTTACCAAAGTCATCAATCCGGTATTGCTTTCAATCAGATTTCCATTTGCATCCGGGTTCTGAAAGGCAAAATTGATGTGTGTTACTCGTTTGAAATCGAAACTATTAGCAAAAGCGCTTACATCAATCCAGTTGGGAACGTAACCGATTACATAAAATATTCGTGTTTGCGAAAAAGAAAAAAATGGCAATATAGCCACAAGAAAAATGGAAAGTTTTTTCATAAAAAAAAATGGAATCAAACGGATATTTGTTTAGCAAAGGTAGAATATCCAAAGGCACAATTAATAATTACTGGATCTTAACTTTTAACTGACATGCAACATTATCATTTTG
>CAZVKW010000242.1:0-2994 GCA_964627945.1 uncultured Lentimicrobiaceae bacterium | reverse complement strand
CTGACAAGAAAGAAATTGTAAGAATTCTGTACCATTATCTTCAGGACAATACACGCTATATCAATGTTTCGATCGGAATAGGAGGATTTAAACCCTATCCGGCTTCTTATGTGGCACAAAACAAATACGGCGATTGCAAAGCGCTGAGCAATTATATGAAAGCCATGCTAGCCTTTGCCGGAATCCAGTCATACTATACAAATGTAGATGCTGCGGCATTGTTGAATCCAATTGTTGAATCCTTTCCCGGACCCCAGTTTAATCTCATCATTCTTGCCGTCCCGATAGACAACGACACCCTCTGGCTCGAAAACACAAGTACCTCATTTCCTTTTAATTATCTCGGAACAACATGCCAAAATCGCAAAGCATTGCTCGTCGAGAAAGATAAAAGCCGGCTGGTCAATATTCCGCCTCTCAAGCCTGAAGCGACCATGAACTCAAAAAACATGAACTTCAGCATGTCGACCAAAGGCAATGGAGAAGTGAAGCTAAGTCAAACATTTAGAGGGATTTTTTTCGATGTATTTGACTATTTGCATACAGATTTTAACGAGAGTGAGAAAGACCAGATTATCCGTAAATATGTGCCTTTTGACAATTACGAAGTGATTGACTGGGAGCTAAAAAAACCACACCGCGACTCGGCTTTTATTGTACTCAATACGACACTCAACCTATACAAAATGCTTCATCCGATTGCAGATGAGTATTATTTTGACCTGTATCCTGTTACAATACCACCATTTACCAATGCAGCCAGCAGAAAACTTCCGGTCGAAATTCCCTACCCGATTTTTAATGCCGACACACTCAACTATCAGTTGCCAGAAGGTTTTGAAGTAAAAACAGCCTTACAAAGCATCCATCTCAGCAGCATTTACGGACAATTTACTTCGGAAGCTTCTATCCATGAAGGAAAACTCAGAATAATCCGTTCATTCCTGCTCTATCCGCTTCATTGTTCACTGAGTGATTATCCGGCATTTTATGATTTTCTGCAAGAAGTGAAAAACGCAGGACCTAAGAAAATAGTAATTCGTCCGGTTCAATAAAAGATGATAAATCAATGTATATGAAAAATATCTCCATTCTATTTCTGTTTTTGTTCGGTTTCCAGACTTCATTTACGCAGAGTTTCAGCCATGAATTCGGGAAATGTTCAGCAGAAGAGATCAATATGACGAAATACGCCAAAGACCCCGCAGCAGAGGCAGTGGTGATTTACGATATCGGGAAATCCTATTTCGAAATCACTTCTACCGGATATGAACTGATTTTCGAAAGAACCACCAAAATCAAGGTGCTGAGCAAAGCCGGACTCAAATATGCGGAAATAGAAATACCATATTATGTAGATAACAACAATTCATTTGAGATTGTGGGCAAAGTCACCGGAAACACCTACAATCTCGAGAATGGTCTTGTTAAAGCTACTCCGCTGAACCCAAAAATTGCTTTCGACGAAAAAATCAACGATAAATGGCATCAGAAAAAACTCGCCATGCCTGATGTGAAAGAAGGATCTGTTTTTGAAGTAAATTACAAAGTGGTCAGCCCGTTTTTCTTTAACCTCCGAAGCTGGGATTTTCAGTATAAAATTCCGGTTATTTTCAGCGAATACACCACCAAAATGGTCCCATTTTATGAATATTGCTATATTTTTCAGGGGGCTTCAAAGTTTGACGAATTCCAGTCTTACGAAGAAAAAGGACTTCCAAAAATCTTCAATTCCATCGAATACAATGATATGGTGTATCATTTTGTGATGAAAGATGTGCCGGCCTTTCGGGATGAGGATTTTATCACATCTGAGAACGATTATTTGCTAAAACTTGATTTTCAACTTGCAGCAATTCACCGAAGCGATGGAGCCAACATCGATATTATCACAACCTGGCCAAAGCTTTCAAAAGAATTACTCATCAATGACAACTTTGGCAAATATCAGAATGCTGCCGAAAAGAAAAGCGATGATCTGGCGATGACCCTGGATCTTGGCACGAAAACCGACCTCGAAAGGGTAAAAACCATCGACCGTTTTGTGAAATCAAATTTTAACTGGAATGGCAGGTATACAAAATACACTTCGAAAAGTGTGAAAGAGTTTCTGAATTCAAAAACAGGCAACAGTGCGGAGATCAATCTTTTTCTTGCCGGAATGCTTGCAGCCAGTGGTATCGAGGCTTATCCTGTTATTATCAGCACACGCGAGCACGGACGTTTAAAACTGGATTATCCCTTTGATCATTTTTTCAATTATGTAATTGTTCTTGCAAGGATTGACAGTCTGAACTACCTTCTCGACGCCACTGAACCCATGTGTGATTTTGGTCAGATACCGACCCGCTGCATCAACGACAAAGGACTTGTGATTCAGAAACAAAAAGAGGAATGGGTATCGTTAAAAAGCAATCTGATTTCGGATAAAATCTTCCACCAAAACCTCAGTTTTAATGTAACTACAGACAGCCTTCTTCAAAACTGTCTTTTAAGTTCAAATGGTTATGATGCCATCGACTATCGGAAAAAATATATTTCTGCATATAAAGAATTGAAAACAGATTTGATAGGCGATAACAGCAGTCCGACCGACTCTTTGGTCGCCCGAAACCTGAAAGAAATTGAGAAACCTTTTGAGATAAGGTTTTCAAAAAAATCAGCATCGGAATGGGTTGAAGATAAATTACTTATAGCTCCTTTCGGTGATTTTGTAATCAGCGAAAATCCATTCAAACAAGCAGCACGAAAGGTTCCGGTTGATATGACGTATAAGAAAGAAAGGGGCTTCATCTCAAGTATTTCAATTCCTGAGAATTATAGCCTTTTATCTGTACCTGAGAATCTGAAAATTGAGAATGAATTGATTAAAATTGTTTATATTGTCGAAACTGACCCTGCAAATCACCTGATTAAAGTAACAGGACAATATGAAATCAAGAGTGATGTGTATCCGGCTTCAGATTACAATAAAATCAAGGATTATTACAGCCG
>CAZVKW010000241.1:0-3002 GCA_964627945.1 uncultured Lentimicrobiaceae bacterium | reverse complement strand
AAACGGGTTAGAAGAAGGTCATCTATCTCATCTTTAGCACTTTTGCCCTTAGTTATTATCTTGCTAACGTCAGGAAAATGATAATCGATTTCTTCTCCTGCATTTGAACAGGCATCCTTTGCTTTTTGGATGACTTTTTCAAAGTTATCCCATTTGCTGTAACCTAATAAATCCTGCAAATCATGTGCACTCCTACATTCAAACCTTCTAAATCAGAAGCAGCGGCCTCGAATTGGGAAAATAAAATTTGAATTCGTCCGACTTCATATAGCTTCATTTTCAAGGAATAAATGTATCAAAATCCAGTCAAATGTCAGATATGAATCAATTATGTTTCTCACATTTTAATCTAAATTTTCTGTGAAATATCTCAGCGAAGCTAATCTGTTTGTTACATCTGATGGTAAAAGTGGGAGGTCTAAACCCTTACATCCTAAGCCACTGGCAGCAATTACGGGGCTGTTTTCCCCGGTTTTGGTTCATTGGATATGATTTGTTGTCCTCAGTTTTAGGTGGTTCTGGCTTGGTGAACAGCAGAAGGAATTATATTACAATAACATCCTTGCTACTGAAGTGATCAGTAGCAATAATATTGATAACCAATGAATTGCAGGTTTTCAGATATGGAATCGTTGAATTACTTATTTGTAGTAGTAAGTAAGTCCTTGATTCCGGCAATTGAACTTAATACTCCGGTAGCTTCATAAGGCATATAAATTATTTTATTGTCTTTTCCGCTTACCATTTCTTTTAATGTGTCGATATAACGAACTGCCAACAGATAATTCACAGGATCACTTTTTGTTGCACCAATGGCCTGTGTTATTTTTTGTATTGCTTCAGCTTCTCCCTGGGCAGTTCTGATTCTGGCTTGTGCTTCTCCTTCTGCTTTTAAAATATTCGATTGTTTTTCTCCTTCTGCATTATTTATTTTTGATTCCTTATCTCCCTCTGATTGCAGAATTTTTGATTGTTTATCACCTTCAGCTTCCAAAACTTTTGCCCGCTTGTCTCTTTCAGCACGCATTTGTTTTTCCATTGCTGCTCTTATTTCTTGAGGCGGATTAATATCTTGTAATTCGACTCTGTTGACTTTCACGCCCCATTTTTGACCAGCTTCATCCAGTACATTTCTGAGTTTACCATTAATTGTGTCCCTTGATGTAAGTGTCTGATCTAAATCCAATTCTCCGATCACATTTCTCAATGTTGTCTGGGTAAGTTTCTCTATGGCATCGGGCAGGTTAGAAATTTCATAGATGGCTCTAACCGGGTCAGTAATCTGAAAATAAATAATGGCATTTATTTCTGTTCCAACATTGTCTTTGGTGATTACGTTTTGTTTCGGAAACTCATATACAGTTTCTCTCAGATCTATTTTTGTAACCGTTCGTGTAGTAACAATACTTCTTCCTTCAACGCCTACATCTTGTCTGACAAATCGCCACATGATCTCTCTTGGACGATCAATGATTGGCCAGATAATATTAATACCTGTCGGCAATGTACGGCTGTATTTGCCAAGACGCTCAATGACAACTGTTTCTGATTGTTGAACAATTTTGAAACCCGAGGCTGCAAACGCAATGACGAATAGTGCGATTGCGCTGAAAATAATCATGATACCCATAATTTAGTTCTCCTTTTTAATTAATCTTACTGTTAATAATGTACTGTCAACATTTATTATCTCTACTTTTTCTCCGGCATGAATGATTTCGCTGTTTTCTGATTCGGCTTTCCAGTCATCTCCTTCAACCGAAATCCGTCCCTGATTCTGATCGTTGTCGATGGTGACGATAACTTTGCCAATTTTCCCGACCAGCGCATGCACATTGGTTTTCAGGTCGCCACTCTTTTTGTGACCATACTTAAGAATAAAAGGTCTTATTCCAAAAAAACTCGATAGCGTTCCGACTGAAAATGCAATTAATTGGATATTTATTCCAAAATCCAGAGATGAAATGATTCCGGCGAAGATGCATCCGATAGCAAGACAGGCTGCTAAAAATGCCGGTGTGAAAATTTCCAGGATAAACAATAAAACTGCAACGATTATCCAGATGTGCCAAATTTCAAATTCCATATTTTCAGTTTTTAGGATGTGTTTTCTTGCTCTATTATATGTACAATGTATCGAATTTGTTTATGACCGCTGATTTTGGGGCGAGGTTGTATCGCCCACGATGACGAAGCAGTGCTTTATGCGCATAAAGTTAGTCAATATCTGTGGTATTGTAAATAGGTTTTCTGGGCTTGTATTTCTGGGGGATTGGGTCTTGTGTATTGCCGTACGTTGTTTTCATGGTTTGAAATATTTAACAAACCTTTCTCTAAGAGAGAGAGAATCAGGCAAGTAAATGTACGGATGTAAATTTAAAGTACGGGCAACAAAAGCGAAAAATATTTTTCGTCAACAATCTTAATGGCATGGCTGTTTTTATCCGGCTTATCTATTGGTGTTTTGCGCTTTATATGCAGTTCATAAAGTCAATAGGACATCTTTCCGCTTTGGTTTTCTTTCAAAGATATATATCTATCAGTTAAAAGATTTATATCTTTTGGTGGTTTCATCAGAAGAAAAGAAAGCAAAGCAGAGATTGAATCAGAGGATTATCCTACCATATCCGTAGGAAACATTCCGGCTCATTTTTTGGCCTTCACGCAGATTCTGAACACATCCCCAAATTCTCACCGTTCACTAGTTTCCTATACATTTTAACCATTGTCGAATTACCGAATCAGCACTCCCGAAAGCTTTCGGAACAAATTTCCATCCCGCACGTGCGGGACCCAAATTTCCACATCCCCATATTCTCACATTCTCACTGGTCCAAAGCTTCTTCTACATTTTAACCATTGTCGAATTGTCGAATCTGCACATTTTCAAATTTTCAAATTTTCAAATTCCCTCAATCGCCTTGTCCTCTAGAACTCGTTTTCACTAGGATCATTCACCGTAATCACCGAAATACGTTTCTTCCCGTCCATACGCACCGCCA
>CAZVKW010000240.1:0-3006 GCA_964627945.1 uncultured Lentimicrobiaceae bacterium | reverse complement strand
TTAGATAGCCAAATTCTATGGAACCTTCTCTGCTGTATTTAATGGCATTTTTAACCAGGTTAGTCAGAATGGCAAAGACTTTCTCGCGATCGGTTTTGATGATGGCATCTTTTTCAGGCAGACCCGTTTTAAAGGAAAACTGAATTCCTTTTTTCTCAACCTCCGGTCTGAAAAAGGTGGCTATGTATTCAATTTGCTCGTTAATATTCGATTTCTGCATATTAATGGTCATCAGACCCGCCTCTATTTTCGAAATATCCACAATATCGTTGATGATATTGAGCATGCGGGCTCCACTCTTCTCTATGATTCTGAGATATTCTTGCTGCTTTTCTCCATCAAGACCCGGCTCTTTCAGCAGTTCGGCAAACCCCAGAATTCCATTCATCGGGGTACGGATTTCGTGGCTCATGTTGGCCAGGAATGCCGATTTCAATCGGTCGCTTTCCAGAGCATGTTCTTTCTCGCTGATTAACTCAAGTTCGGCCTGTTTGCGTTCTGTAAAATCCCTTATAATTACCAATGAGCCATTCTCCGGGCCAATCGAGAAGGGTGATCCATTCAATTCGCCAAAGAATATGGAGTTGTCTTTTCGCTTCATTTTCAATTCCATGTTTTTTACACTTCTACCCTGCAAAAGTGAATTGTGAAATATGTCAAGCGTACGGGGAACTTCAGCCGGATCCAAAAATTCAACGAAATTTTGGCCGCACATTTCTTCAGGTTCACAAAGGAAAAGTTCTCTGCAGGACGGTGAAGCATAAGTTATGAACCCATTGGCATCGCAAAGGGAAATGAGGTCGCTGGTTTGCTCGGCTATGGTGCGAAACTTTTCCTCACTGTGTTTTATCATTTCATCCACTTTCTTGCTCCGGGTGATGTCCGTATTAAAACCATACCAGGTAACACTGCCATCAGGTAATAATTCAGGTGTCGATCTGGAAAGTAACCATTTTATTTCCTGACCGGGTATTTGCACCCTGTATTCACAGGAGTAAGGACTCAGGTTTTTTGCAGAAATTTCAACCTCGCTCATTACTTTGTCAGCATCTTCGGGGTAAATGACCCTGGCAATCGGGGCAAAATCGTCGATTACGTCTTCCGGGGAACATCCAAAAATATTCCGAATCCCTTCAGAGGCAACCGGAACATAAAAGGTTCCGTCAAGTCGCCTTGTAAACTGAAAAACCATGTCGGGAACATTTGTCAAAAGCTTTCTAAACAGGATGTCTTTTTCGCGCATCGTTTGTTCAGCCAGATTGCGCCTGGTAATGTCGAGGATGGAAGTATTAAATAAAAGCGGATTGTTTCCCTTGTCGCGTTGAACAGTTGTGCTGATATCAACCCAAACAATGTTCCCGTTTTTGTGGATGTATCGCTTCTCCCAATGCGCGGATTCTTTCTCTCCTGAGATCAACGAATTGGCAAACTTTTGATCCCGTTCCAGGTCGTCAGGATGTGTGAGTGTTTGCCAGTTCAGCGCCGACAATTCCGCTTCAGAATAACCCAACATGTCACAGAATGCCTTATTCAACTTCATCTTGCCATCGGCAACATATGTCATCGACTTTCCAATAGCAGATTGCTCAAAAATGGCTTTGTATTTTTCTTCGCTGATCCGCAATTCTTCCGCTTTTTTCCGTTCAGTAAAGTCTGACACAATTACGCACACATCGCCGGTAACTTCCGGAGGCAATGGGCTGAACGACAGGTGGAAAAAACGGATTTCATTTTCCGGACTTAAAAAGGTAATCTCTCCACTGCTTTTTTCGGCCAAACCGGAATTGAAAAGTCTGGTAAAAGATATTTTCTCATTTTCACCAATAAACTGACTGAAGCTGGCTCCCACGATTTGTTCGGCAGGACGAGCCACTAATTCTGCGAACTGACTGTTGCAGTAAATGATTGTCATATCGGCCATTAGAGTTGCAGCGCCTTCATGCATTTCCTCCACCATAATCCGGTAGGGCGTTTCGGCCGAAGTGAGTGAAAATATCCGTGCACCTTCCGGGCCAGAAATGACAATGGCATCCACTTCGCCATTACGGATGGCGAAAAGTGTTTCTTCTGCTTCGGTTAAGCGCTGAAGCAGTTCCTCGTTTTCGGACCTGAGTTGTTTTTCTGCTTCAGATACTGATTTATTTGCCATCGCACTATCTTTTACCAGGTATGAAAATCCTTCATTTTTGATTTGCCTTGCGCAGATCGAGTCCCACAAGCACACGATCGGTATCCGACATATCGCCGATGATCCGGCGTAAGGGAAGCGGCAGCTTCTTGATAAGCGTTGGAGCGGCAAGAATCTGTTCGCCGGCAGCCAGATACGGTTTCTCGTAAAGGTCAATTACTTCAAGCTCATAGAGCCCTTTTAAATGTTCTTCGCAAATAACTTTTATGTTTGCTACTGCACGGTTCGATTGTGGCGTTGAACCGGCAATGTACAATCGCAGGAGGTATTTTTGATCTGTACCCGATGCCGCCAATTCGAAAGCCAGGTTAGTCAATTCTTTATTGCTGTCAGATTGTTTCATTTGGATTGCTCGTTAATTCGTTTGAAATACTTCTTTGAAATAAATCCAGACCTACCAGCACCCTTTCGGTATCCGAAAGATCGCCAATTATTTTCCGGACAGGTATGGGTAGTTTTCTGACCAGTGTTGGTACTGCAAAAATCTGATCATCGCCGGCAAGTTGAGGATTTACAAGCAGGTCGATCACCTCTATCTCATACTTGCCATCCAGTTTGTCTTCGCAAATTGCTTTCAGGTTTTTGAACGCATTGATTGATTTAGGCGTTTGCCCGGCCACATACAATCTCAGAACCCATTCATCACCTGTTGATTTTACGGGTAGGTTTTTTTCTGATGTTCTAGTTATTGAGTTCATTTATCCGGATTTAATGATTTTACTCTATTGATTCTTTATTTGGGGCATCGGCCTGTCTGCTTCTGCCCATTTCTTCGCGGTCTTCGGCCAAACGCAAGGCTCTCGCCTGTTCAGTGTCGA
>CAZVKW010000239.1:0-3009 GCA_964627945.1 uncultured Lentimicrobiaceae bacterium | reverse complement strand
TGATTAAAAGTAAGAAAAAGAGTTGAAGGGGGCAATTCGGCAATTCGGCAATTCGGCAATTCGGCAATTCGGCAATTGGACAATTGGACAATTGGACAATTGGACAATGTGATAATTTGGCAATTTGGCAATTTGATAATTTGGCAATTTGATAATTCGACAATTCGGTAATTGGCAATTAGAGAATTCGGCACGTCACGATCCTTAAATTTAGTTTTCTGCACGTTGTCTCTTGCCTTCAGCATATTGAACTTTTTCCAATAAGCCTTCCTGCACTTTCATCCCCCAAAAACCGGCGTTCACCGATTTTCATTCTTTATAGTGTAACTTCTGTTTGAATTTTGTCGTCATAAACCGCAAACAAAATAAACCGCAAAATGAAAACCGGTGAAAGACGTCGAACCAGTTTTCATGGAATCAAAAACCAAAAACCAATATCAAAAATGAAAAAAACACTACTTGCAATAGTTATAAGTATGACAGTTAGTATGCTGTTTACTTCCAAAGTTTATGCCGGTAATGAAGTTCCTGATACCAAAGGAGGAACCATCAACGGACGGGTGCTTGATGCATCCACCAATCAGCCAATGGAATATGTAAATGTTGCATTGTTCCGGATTGCTGATTCATCGCTGATTACAGGGACAATTTCCACTGCTGACGGACAGTTTAAACTCGAAAAAGTAGCTACAGGCGAATATTACCTGCGGGTTTCATTTCTTGGGTTCGACGATCTGCATACAGGCAAAATCAGTGTCAGCAATAAATCACTGCAAAATAATATAGGTGATATAAAACTGGCCGTAAACGCAACTCAGTTGAGTGAAGTCTCTATCGTAGGCGAGAAATCGAAAGTCGAATACCAGATCGACAAACGCGTGATAAACGTTGATCAGGACATTGTTGCCAAAGGCGGAACTGCTGTGAATGTGCTCGAAAATACGCCTTCCATACAGGTGGATCAGCAGGGGAATGTAATGGTTCGTGGCAGTTATGATTATGTTGTGCTTATTGATGGCAAGCCTTCGGTACTCAAAGGAAGCGATGCTTTGAAAATGATAAATGCTTCTTCCATCAAGCAGATTGAAGTAATTACCAACCCTTCGGCCAAATACGAAGCTGATGGAAAAGCCGGAATCATAAATATTATTCAGAAAAAGGAAAAACTGCAGGGAGTAAGCAGTACGGCTAATATTGGGCTTGGCACCTACGATAAATATACAGCAAATGGCTTAGTGAATTATCGCAGGAAAAAAGTAAATGTTTTTGCCGGCATCGATTTTGCAAAGAATAAGTATGTATCGGATTTAACCATCGACAACGTGAGTTATCTTTCCTCGGGAAATCTATACATTCATGAAAATGTAGAGCAATATAACCACAACGATAATCTTGGTGGTAAAGCGGGTATTGATTTCGACCTGAACGAAAAAAATACGTTTTCAGTCGGAGGTAATTATGGTCTGCAGGGATACGATCAGGGTGCGTATGCTACTTATAACAACTATTACGAAGGGTCGGAGGTTAAAAATTATTATTTGAGTAACAGCGATTTGGATGTTACAGGTAACGTTGCCGGTTTCAATTTTGATTATACACACAAATACGGCGAAAATCATACGCTTTTCATTTCCAATGCTTACACATCGTGGGATGGAGTTGATGAAAGCCTGATGGAAGAATATACTACTGATGATATGTATAACAAGCAGGAATTAAACTCAGCAATAAAATCGAGGAAAGACAATTTCAATTATCAGTACCGCTTAAATGCAGATTACAAACGTCCGATTAAAACAGGTACTCTTGAGGCAGGTTTCCAGTACCGTTACGAAAACCGTAAGGATGACCTGGATTTCCGGAACCTTGATACAGAATCGAACGAGTGGATTGTGAATACAATGTACACTTACAAACTCGATTATACGAACGATATTTACTCAGGCTATGCTACTTATTCGGATAAAAAATGGGGAATAGGATATATGGTTGGTGTACGAAGTGAGTATTTTACCCGCACCATCAGTTTCAGTAATGATGATATCCCTTACGAATACGATAAATTCATGTTGTACCCGAGTGTTCACCTTACAAAATCCATAAAGGATAAACACCAGTTCCAGCTCAGTTACAGCAGGCGTATAAACCGTCCTCAACCCTGGGTGCTGAATAATACTCCCGGTTATATTGATCCGAATAATATTTTCATGGGCAGCCCCGAACTAGAACCTGAATTTACCGATGCTTTTGAGCTGAATTACCGCATGGCTTATAAAATCATGTCGTTGAGTGTTCAGACTTATTTCCGCAATACAACCAACAGTTTTAATACAAGCCGCACTTTAGGCGACGATGGAATAATGGTTCATAAATTGATTAATGCCGACAATCAACAGTCGTATGGCTTCGAAGTCGGGTTGGATTTTAACCTTACAAAATGGTGGCAGCTAAGCACAGGAGGCAATTTATATCACTATACTCTTGATGCTGGTGAAAGCACTACTGCTCCCAGCAGGGAAGCTAACTCATTCGATGCACGGTTGATATCAAATTTCACGCTTAAATGGGGTACCCGCATTCAGGCAGTAGGATATGTACGCGGACCTAATGAGGATGCAAATGGCGAGTCGGAAGGTTTCTACACCGTAAATCTGGCTGTAAACCAATCGATTATGAAAGGAAAAGTAAATATTGGACTGTCTGCTCAGAATCTGTTCGACTCTATTAAATTCGATTACACCGCTTCAAGTTCAAATTATGATAACAAATATGCAATTTCAACTGAAGGTCTGGCTTTGATGTTTACCGCTTCTTATACGTTCAACAATTTCCAGAACAAGCAACGCGGACGTGCAGATGATGCAAGTTTTAAAGGAGGAGGAGCTTTTTAACGTTCTTAAATACAATCGGATTTTCACGGATCAAGCACCAAAAAAAGCGTGCAATACATGTGTTGATAGTGTGCTGATTCGTGAAAATTCGTGTTTTAGTTAAGACGATCAGTATAGA
>CAZVKW010000238.1:0-3021 GCA_964627945.1 uncultured Lentimicrobiaceae bacterium | reverse complement strand
CTTCAACCAGTGTTGACATTAACTTGCGATCGGAATCAAATGCTGATTCATCGATACGCGTGCTGCTGTACTGTAATGTTTTACGGTCAATCCCCAGCTTGTCGCCCATGATGAGCAGGGCAATCTCGGTTGGATCTCCGGTTCCTTCTCCATTTTCGAAGCTTGCATCTGAGCAAAGGATCATGGCTTTTGCCAGAAATTTTAATTCCTCCGATGTGGTTTCCTCCAATCCGATAGGAATTAGACTTTCAAGTGTGAAGCTACTGGTAACCGTCATTTTATTTTGCGTTAGGGTGCCAGTTTTGTCAGAGCAGATAATATTCAGGGAACCAAGGGTTTCAACAGCGGATAGTTTTTTTATGATGGCATTCTTTTTCGACAGCTTGGTTACGCCAATTGCCAGCACTACAGCCACGATAGCGGCAAGCCCTTCGGGGATTGCGGCTACGGCGAGGGAGACTGACATTAGGAACATTTCAGACAAATCCCTCCCCTGAAGGATTGCAATGATAAAAATCAATACACAAATTACAATCGCAATGATGCCCAGCGTCTTTCCAAGTTTATCCAAGCGGATTTCCAATGGGGTTTTCGACTTGACCTCTGTATTTATGATGGAAGCGATTTCACCAATTTCGGTATTCATGCCTGTTTCTACTACTACCCCGATTCCTCTTCCGCTGGTAATGATGGTCGACATAAAACCTAAGTTTAAGCGGTCTCCCAGAGCTGTGTTCAGGTCAGTTTGAATAAGGGAAGCGTCTTTTTCTGATGAAACTGATTCGCCTGTCAATGACGATTCATCTATCTGAAGGTTAATGGATTCTATCAGGCGAATATCCGCTGAAATGATTCTTCCCGCATCAAGGATAAGAATGTCCCCAGGCACGATATTTTCAGAATTTATCTCCCGAACAACTCCGTTTCTGCGAACGAGCGCTTTGGGGAATGTTAGTTTCTGGAGGGCTACAATCGCTTTCCCGGCTTTCACTTCCTGAAAAACACCTAATAAAGCATTAATATTAATAACCAATAAAATAATAACTGCATCAACATATTCACCCATAAATATGGTTATTATCACCGCTCCCAGCAGGATATAAATCAGCCAGTTTTTAAGCTGTTCAACAAACATCAGGAAGATGCTTTTCTTTTTTTCAGCCTGTAATTTATTCACGCCATATTTTTTCAATCTGGTTAAGGCCTCTTCATCAGAAAGGCCAAAAGCCGGATCAACATTGAGTTCTTTTAGAATTGCAACTGCTGATTTTGAAAACCACATTTTCTGTTTCGGATTAGATGAATTGATAGATTATACTTTCCTACCGGAAAACTTGCTAAAAAACAGTGCAATGTAGTAGATAGCTGAAGAAAAAGCTTTACATAATAATTGTAAAGATTTACATATTTCATTGTTTTTTAGCTTGACAACTCCGCACCAATACTTATAAACAATGAAAAGGATATCAAAAAAATGTTTACTATCATTTGTCAATTCGGGTAAAGTTTGTGTTGTTTTACAATGCCCCCGGTTTTTCCGGTTTTCATTCGTTATTTACTTCATAGTAATATGAGTAATCAATCACTTTTATAAGCTTCACAGTCGTTTATGTTGGTGGTGAGCCCCTTCTTCAAACGTGATTTAGAACTCTATTTTTGTTGAACTTAGCATATTGCGTTCATAAAATCCCGCATGCATATTTTACTCCAATCTACGCATTTTTGATGCGTTTTATATAGCATTTCCATCCATACTCTGGTGCTTCTGCCATTACTTCTTACTTTCCAATAAAAGTGTGTACAAATTGATTTTTTTTGAAACATCTTAAAAATTGGCTTAGTTTGTTCCAGAATAAATGGGCATCAGCCTTTTGCAATATTCCTTGAACTGTCATTTTGCCTGATTTTAACCATCAGCAATTAGGCAGATACCTTCAGGGTGATTTGTGAAATAAAAATGGGGAAGCAATACACTTCCCCATTTAAATCTCCTTCGCTACCAACCTACAATAGTTAGCATTAATCAAAAGAAAACCAGGATTATTTAATAACCTGTAGTTTTTCCGTTAATGTTCCCTGCTTGGTAATAATCTGAATTAGATACATTCCATTCCTTAAGAATGTTAAATCCAACAATGCCTGGTGACTATTTTCATGCACTGTGTAGATTGTTTTCCCTGAAATATCTGTGATGTTTATTCTTTCTATCAACTGATTTGCCTGAACCTGCAAATGATCATTGGCAGGGTTTGGAAATAAGCTCACATCAACCTGATCTAATTCGTTTACCGAGGCATTTGGGTCCACCAATAGTGTTACCGGGATAATTAAAAGCGGATTGTCAGAATCGGTACTTGTGATTCTGAGATTTGCGGTGTATGTTCCAACTTCAAGCCCTTCAGAATTAAAAGAAATGGCTATATCCTGGGTCGAAGCTCCATCAATCACTCCGGTTTCCGGGTTTACACTCAGCCAGTTCATGCCATTGAATGATAGATTTGCACGGATATTCCAGTTACCATTCATACCGTAAGCGGTAAGATGTTCCCAATTTGTACCATCTTCACTAACCCAATCACCATCTTGCACGGCCGGGCCTCCATCAAACCCCAGAATGTATGTTCCTGCTTCGTGTATAACTTCAAAACCTATCCAGATATCAGATCCGCTTATAGTAATGGGATTATCGAGCACAACTGTATTCCAGCTTTCAGGAATTGGAGTATAATTTTGCTGGTAGAGAATTGATCCTGGAGAGGTTGTGGTGCCTGCATCCCAGATAATAAGTTTAAGATTTGAAGGGTTATTGTTTATATAAACATCAACAGATTCAAATTGATAGTTTTCAAATACGGATGTTAGCTCCGATGGAAAGCGAGCCGCGCCATAAAAAGTCCCACCATCTATCAACCCAATTGAGTTGGCATTAGGTCCGTCATAATGTAGAATGGTTCCTCTTTGGTTTGCTGTCTTTTCATCATTGTCTTGATTACTAACTTTTTGATTCGCTAAAGCAAGTTT
>CAZVKW010000237.1:0-3030 GCA_964627945.1 uncultured Lentimicrobiaceae bacterium | reverse complement strand
GATTTGTATATTTAGTGTATTTCGAGTTCGCAAAATCTGACGAATCCATCTACAACAATCACCAATGGATTCGGAATATTTACAGGTTTAAGCGCTGATACGCTCTATATCAGGGTGATAGAAATAGATTAAACATTCACTTGATAATCGCGCAAAGCATCGTTGAGCGAAGTTTTGAGATCAGTGGAGGCTTTGCGTTTGCCGATGATCAAAGCACAGGGAACCTGATAATTTCCTGCCGGAAAGGATTTGGAGTACGAACCCGGAATGACAACCGAACGTTCAGGAACAACACCACGGTATTCAACTGCTTCAGAATGACTTACATCGATAATACGGGTAGATTGGGTCAGAACAACATTGGCACCGAGAACGGCTTCTTTTTCTATTCTGACACCTTCAACAACAATGCATCTCGATCCGATGAAACAGTCATCTTCGATGATCACCGGAGAAGCTTGCAATGGTTCAAGTACTCCGCCGATTCCAACGCCACCGCTCAGATGAACGTTGCGTCCAATCTGAGCGCAGGAACCTACTGTAGCCCAGGTATCTACCATGCTTCCGGCTCCGATATATGCTCCGATATTCACATAACTTGGCATCAGAATCACGCCTCTTTCGAGGAAGGAACCGTATCTTGCAATGGCATGAGGAACAACGCGAACCCCTAATTCCTGGTAGTTTTTCTTCAGAGGAATTTTATCATGAAATTCCAGAGGCCCGACCTCAATTGTCTCCATTTTCCGGATTGGGAAATACAGGATAACCGCCTTCTTAATCCATTCATTAACGATCCATTTTCCTTCAGTTTTTGAAGCAACCCTCAGCACTCCTTTATCGATGAGTTCAATTACTTTTGAAATAGCATCCTGAAAATCTGTTTGATGCAAAAGACTTCTATCGTCCCAGACCTGTTCAATTTTTTGTTTCAGTTCGTTCATTGTTGGAGAAGATTTAGTGCCGGAGCAATGCGCTAAGGTACGACTTCCGTCGAAAATGCAGGACTTTACGGCATCAGGTGAACAATTTTCTGCGTATTTTTGTTCGCAATATAAAATAGAATAAGGATGGGTAGAATCATGGCAATCGATTATGGACAAAAGCGCACCGGGATTGCTGTTACTGATCCTTTGCAGATTTTTGCAACCGGTCTGGAAACCATTCCGAGTCATACAGTGATCGATTTCATCAAAAAGTATATACTTACCGAGGCTGTTGAATGTATTGTTGTTGGAGAACCCAGAGACATGCAGAACAATGCTTCCGACGCATCCCGATTTGTAGAGCCCTTCGTGAAAAATCTTCGGAAGACTTTTCCTTTGGTACCGGTAGAGCGTTTTGACGAGCGATTTACATCAAAAATGGCCTTCCAGAGCATGATAGATGCAGGTTTAAGCCGGAAAAAGAGACAGGATAAAGCGCTGGTCGATACCATCAGTGCAACCATCATTTTGCAATCTTTTCTTGAAAACAGGAAACGTAATTAATAATCTATGATTTTACCAATTGTCGCCTTTGGTCATCCGACTCTACGGAAAGTGGGACAGGATATTCAACCGGATTATCCGGGTCTCGCTGAACTGATCAGCAATATGTGGGAAACGATGTACGAAGCAAAAGGCGTCGGACTGGCTGCTCCGCAAGTGAACCGTCCGATTCGGCTGTTTGTTGTGGATGCTGATTCTTTTAATGAAGAATATCCGCAAGTTGCAGGCTTTAAGAAGGTTTTTATCAATGCGCATATCCTCGAAGAAAGCGGTGAGGAGTGGGATTTCAATGAAGGATGCCTGAGTATTCCTGGTATCAACGAAGACGTTTCGCGGCCACCGGTCATCACGATGAAGTATATGGATGAGAATTTCGAAGAGCGTACCGAAACATTTGATGGGATTTCAGCAAGAATTATACAGCATGAATATGATCATATCGACGGTAAGCTTTTTGTTGACCGCCTTACGCATTTCCGCAAGATCCTGCTCAAAGGTAAGCTCGCTGATATAAGTGTTGGGAAGGTTGACGTTAGCTACAGAATGCTGTTCCCGAGCCCTAAACGCCGTTAATTTATTATATAAAGATAAGATTATGCGTAAATTACGATTTGTTTTTTTGACTATTGGAAGTCTTTTTTTGCTCTTCGCTTGCAACCAGAAACCAAAATTGGATTTTGAGAAGCAAATAAATGAAAAGGAAGCCATATTGTTTGATGCATCGATGCAATTCAATGCTATTGCTGCTGAAGAACTTGTGAAATTATATTTGATCAGGGTTGATTCAATGCCAAAGGATACAATGACTGCTGATTATCTCTTTAAAGCTGCCGATGTTTCGATTAATCTGACCAATCACAGCCGTACATTGATCCTGCTCAACCGCTTTCAGAACGAATTTCCGAAGCATGAAAAGGTGGCGATGTGCTTATTTCTAAAAGGCTTTGTGTTTGAAAATCAGATGAATGATACGGCTCAGGCCAGAAAAGTTTACGAAGAATTTATTTATCGTTTCCCCCAGAATGAGTTTGTGGAGGACGCAAAAATGGCGATCAAGAATCTGGGAAAATCACCTGAAGACTTGATTCGGGAATTTGAAAAGATCAATGAATAAAAAAAGGCTTCCGTTTGGAAGCCTTTTTTTATAATAATCATTCGGATAATTATAATTTCTTGGTGACTCCAATTCTTCCGCCAGAAAATGCAGTACCACCGCCAAATTCAACGTTGATGGCCCAACTGTCATTCCAGTAATAACGACCACCAGCCTGCAAATCAAGTCCAAAATCCTTGCCACCATCAAATCCTGAATCTCCAAACCAGAAGAGGTATCCAAGGCTTAAACCGGCATACAAATCCCATTGTGACGGAATATCAAGTAATGTATTAAAGTGATAATTACCATTTGCTGAAACTCCAAGTGAATTGTTATAGTAATCGTCAAACCTTACAGCGGCGTTAAAACCGACAGTAATGTCTTTGTATACTCCGAAATCCATTCCGAAGTAAATTGGAAGACCATAACCTGAGAAGCCAACGC
>CAZVKW010000236.1:1567-3043 GCA_964627945.1 uncultured Lentimicrobiaceae bacterium | reverse complement strand
AACAGAAATATTCAAATAGCTGATTTTCTCACTTTTTCAGAACTTTAAGTCAAAGACATTTGTCAGTCAATGTTCCCGCGATAAATTCTTGAGTACTTTTGCCGGATAAGAACAAGACTTCATGAAATATCCTATAGGAATAATCCTGATTGCGATTCTGATCACCTCATGTAACGGAACAACGCGTCAGACAGAAAATACAAGCTCAAAGAAAGAAGAAGTAAAGCGACGCATTCCTGAGTTTAATGGCGATTCCGCTTATCAGTTTGTTGCCCGACAGGTAGGCTTTGGCCCGCGAATACCAGGCTCAGAAGCCCATGCCCAATGTGCAAAATGGTTAACTGCCAAGCTTGGGACCTATGGCGCTACTGTCACCGTTCAGGACTTCAGAGCACGTGTATTTAATGGCACTACTTACAATGGAAAAAATATCATTGCCTCTTTCAATCCGCAGGCAAGAAAACGAATAATTTTATCATCTCATTGGGATTCAAGACCTTATGGAGATCATGATCCTGATTCTAAATTTCATCGTACACCTATTGATGGCGCCAATGATGGAGCAAGTGGTGTGGGTGTTTTAATGGAAATGGCACGGCAGTTTGCACAGGTTCCGCTGGATGAAAAGCTAGGAATCGATATCATCCTGTTCGATCTGGAGGATTTTGGTCCACCTACAGATGAACGCAAAGGAGGCGACGAAGACTGGTGGGCATTGGGTTCACAGTACTGGGCTGCCAATCCGCATCAGGCTGGTTATACCGCAACTTACGGAATACTGCTCGATATGGTTGGTGCAAAAAATGCTGTTTTCCCGCGTGAATACTTTTCGATGCTCTATGCAGAAACAGTTATGGATAAGGTTTGGCGTATTGCCTATGATCTGGGTTATGATCAAACGTTTGTGAATCAGCCTGGTGCACCGGTTGACGATGATCATTTGCCTGTAAATCAGGTGGCACGCATACCAATGATCGATATTATTCACCTCGATCCAAACAGTTCGAACGAAACATTTTTTGAACACTGGCATACCACAAACGACAATCTTAGCCAGATTGATCCGGCAACATTGCAGATAGTTGGAAATGTTCTTGTTCAGGTCGTTTATACTGAATAATCCAATGAAAGATTTAACTGTCTGTTATACAGTTGGATGGTGTTCTCAATTCCGAAATAGAGAGCTTCGCTGATAAGTGCATGTCCGATAGATACTTCCATCAAACCCGGAATATTTTTGGCGAAATAATGCAGATTCTCGAGACTGAGATCATGACCGGCATTCAGTCCAAGACCGAGTAAAACAGCTTTTTCAGCTGTTAAAATATAGGGTTCAATCGCTTTTTCATGGTTTCCGGGATACAATCGGGCGTAACTTTCGGTATAAAGCTCCACGCGATCGGTTCCGGTTTCGGGTGCCCAAAGGATCATCTCCGGATCAGGATCAACGAAGATGGAAGTCCGGATACCGGCCTG
>CAZVKW010000236.1:0-1467 GCA_964627945.1 uncultured Lentimicrobiaceae bacterium | reverse complement strand
ATTACCGCCTCTTGCATTGCGAAGCGTGGCAACCTTATTGATGTTAACACTCAGATGGATCATGGTTTCATAATTTAGCGTAAAAGTACTAATTTGCGGCCTGTAATGCATAAATTCTGCAGTATATGAGAGTAGTGATTCAGCGGGTCAGGCAGGCTTCAGTGGAAATTGATGCGAAGCTTTTTTCAAATATCGAAAATGGCTTATTGATCTTATTGGGAATAGAAGAAACTGACAATGAGGAAGATATCAATTGGCTCTGTGGTAAAATTGCCCGTTTGAGGGTATTTGACGATGCAGAAGGAGTGATGAATCTTTCGGCAGTGGATATTGCCGGTGAACTGCTTGTTGTAAGTCAGTTTACGCTTCATGCAAGCACGAAAAAGGGAAACCGGCCAAGTTATATCAAAGCTGCCCGACCTGAAACTGCAATTCCTTTGTATGAAAAGTTTGTTGAAATATTAAAATCGGAAACAGGTCTGGGAGTGAAAACCGGTAGTTTTGGAGCAATGATGCAGGTTTCGCTGGTAAATGATGGTCCGGTAACGATTTTGATCGATAGCAAACAAAAAGAATGAGGCTCCGAAGAACCTCATTCTGTATTAATTCATAAAATACTGTAAAACAGACTATTGTTTTTCAAGAACAATTTTCAGCTTGCTTAATCCTTCCTGAAGATCCTTGCCCAACATGGCATCGAAATCCATGAAAAGCAGCATAATATTCATTGGATAAACCATTTTCCCGTCGAAGCCCCATTTAACCTGCGTTGAACTATCGCTGACTGCTTCAAAAGTCATATAAGCCATATCCTTCGATTCGAAAGGCTCAATAAAACGCAATTCATAGTCGATGCGTTGGCCATCAGTAATTTTGATTATTTCCTGTTCTCCTTTTCCAACATCATCAACCTCACTGTCCCAGGCCGATACAAAGCCAGGTTGACCGTCGGTGCCCCGAAACTCCTTTTTCATATTCGGATCTGCGGTGGCCCAAACACTGTATTCATTCTGATTTTTCAAATATTTTGCGTATTCAAAAACTTCAGTTTTGGGTTTGTTAATGGTGATTGAACGAAAAACATGGTACTCGCTTTTTAGGAAAATTGTAGTTATTAATACTACGGCGACCAGACCGAGTATGCTAAAAAATACGATTTTTAGTGCTTTCATAGGCTAAGAATTAATTTTAAAACTTTATGATTTGAATTCAAGAGATGCCGAAAATACAACAAGACTTGAATAAAATCAAGTATTCAAAAAAATCGCCCTGTTCAAGCCAAATTATTCCACGTAAATCCTATCAGCGGATTTCCCATGACAGTTGCTGCAGGCACCTGTAGGGATCGATTCTGACATGAAATATTCTGTTCCTGCATTGTTCTGAACGGATGGATAAACACCACCAGTAAAACTGACAGATTGTGTGGTGTAAAAGTTGCCCAGATTATCCACATCGATGCTGGCA
>CAZVKW010000235.1:0-3081 GCA_964627945.1 uncultured Lentimicrobiaceae bacterium | reverse complement strand
GGCTTGTTTACTGCTATTTTCGTTCCGAAATTTATACATGAACCTTCCATCACAAGCAGTAACATGTATAGCTACGCCGACGACTATAAAAGTTATGAAAATACAATTAAAACAATACAGATTGTAGGCTTCGGGGTAGCGGCTGCAGGTACTATAATCGGACTTTCATCAATACCTCATTTTAGAAAAGCTAAGTTGCTCACACTGCAATCGGGCAACGAATTGAGTATAATTCCCGGCAGCGATGGCTTATGCCTGGTGCTCAGATTTTAATTACCTCGGCTCTTACTTAGCTTCTTTTTGATTAATCAGGGTGTGATTTTTTGGACTACTTACAAAAAAAGAGACAGGTTACTACGTATAGAAACCTGTCTCTTTTACTTCTTCAATTCCTGAATCAATAAATGTTCACATTGTCACGATAGCCTGATAAGTTTAAGTACCAGTCGCTATAAATTGTACCGGCACTTGCAGCCCATTCAATAAAATGAAGGTAGCCTTCGTTAATCGGTTTCTTTTCAATTGTGTGCTCAAATCCTTGTAAAACACTTATACCCCACGGGAGGTTGTTTTTCGTCTTGTAATACTTTCCCGATGATGGGTTGGAATCGTCAGCAAGTGTTCCAAATAATGATGTATTTGCCATATCAGTAGGCAGATGGTCGGGAAGATGAATCTCATTCCCCCTCTGAAAATTGGCAACTATATAGAAATTAAATTTATCAGGCGAAAGCTCGCCCAGGGCTACCGTACCACCAATGGCTGGCGTTCCATTGTCGATAAAAACAAGTTTAACCGTTATAGTTTTGGATGCAACCGTTGGAGCTTCCTTTTCAGTATTGATACCAATTCCTTTTCCGGGCCATTGCAATAAAGAATAGAAATTTTCAAATACGATACAATTTGCATACGACTGACTACTTTCCAGTCCATTCGCATTCATAGTATAGATGGAAGATGTCTCAATTGAATTTCCTTCAACGCTTATGATTTTATCAGGAGAAATACCATCAAGCTGAAATCCGAATCCATTTTTAAAACTGGCGCCAGAAGCTTTCAACGTATATTTTCCAATCACCTCAACAACCTTATTATCAGAATTGGTAACAGTATTTAAGCGATAATCAATAACCAGATCATTGAAGTCATAATCACCCGTTGATGGCCATGAATCTTCGAATGCCATTGTACCGGTAGATTGCGAAGAAGGGAAAAAATTGTTGTAAGCTCTGTAAGCATCATCAGGATAATTATCCTCGCTGTCAGCAACACCATCGCTATCAGCATCTTCTATCAATGAGGCAGGTAAACATCCGTTAATCGGGTCCGATACATATGTTCCGGGGATTACAATGTCGTCAGAAAAAGTCCGGCTATTGCCTCCTTGTCCTACAAAACTAATTAAGATTTTATACGGCGATTGAGAGTTAGCGATCCCGGCAGGAATTTCAGCATTTATATTTCTGATGTCAATGCTATGAGGTTTTGGGAAACTATAAGAGTAAAATTTTACAGGGGCACCTTCCATACCAGAACCCGCATTGGACGGATCATAAGCAATATAGCTAAAAACAACTCCCCTGGATGTTCCGCCATCATTTTCAAGCCTTGCTTTCATTGTAATATTGCCCGATGCAGGCAATATCCAGGGGGTTTTTATGGAGTTCTCGAGTGTAACTGTACTATTTATTTTTTCGGAGCGTCCGCTCCAGAAACCAGCAATCCTGAATTCAATGTTCGAATACTCTACCCTGGAGAACTTCCAGCAGTTGGCTTCTTCGATGCTCCGGTTACCCGATTCAAAATCAAGTGTAAGTTGAGCTTTTCCTTCAATGTAAAAAAAGCTGAAAATTATAAGTAGTGTGATTATTATTTTATTCATTTCTGTAGTCTAATTGTTGCGTGAATTAACGTTTACTAACGAAAATGCAGCCTGACCATTCTCGATTAAAATTTGTTGATTAATTGAGCCGTAGGTCAATGTGAGGTAGTCAACACCTTTGGGAACTACTAGTTGGATAGTCTGATTTTCGCTCATCAGATGCAGATAATTAAAAAGTATTGTCCCATCGGGCAATCCCAGTTTCAATGTTGATTTAACCGGCACATTGGTTTGCAATCCCGTAATTTTGACAATAATTTTAGTGTCAGTACTCCAGGTAAACGAATCGCTGGCCTTGAGGTCTCCAAGATTTTCAGATTTCACAGGAGCAGGAAGTACATCATCAGTTTCTTTTGTACAAGCTGCTAATAAGAGAGCTGAAGCAAAAAGTAGAATTATTAAATTTCTCATGTTTTGTTTTACATAGTTAGTATTAGGAATATCAACGTAATCAAAGCATATGCCAAACCCGAAAATATATTATTAAATACTGATATACAGTCAATTACAAATATGTTTAAATTAGCATGTGTTTTATTTCAGAATGAAAGTCCCCTTATGGCGTGCATCTGCAACTTAGCTAAGACTGACCTGTTGCAGGAACACATATCATCATTTAAAAGCTGATAATGCCCATGCTGGCGCGATTTGTAATCCGTACCGGTATATTCATCGCATTCCCACATTCTGCGCTTATATTTTCCCGTTTGCGCCCGCCTTATTTTCTGCTGCGTTCGGCAAAAATCAGTACTTCAATTTGATGATTTTCACAACGCAATAAATATGTAAAATAGTGCAAAACAGACTATTTACTGAATGCACAGGAAAAGTAGAATTCCAGCAATTGGCATTTACGATAGTTGTTTGCCAGGAATCAAAGCGTTAAAATCTATCTTCCCGAATAAAAGAATCCTTACTTTTAAACACTTTTTCTTCACCCTCAAAAAAATGTGCAATGAGATTTAAAAGCTTCCGCTTCAGTTTGATCATCCTCGCCCTGTACTCTGCTAGTTTAAGTTTTGCCGGAAGTATTGTTGTAAAAAACAATGTTTCGGAAAAAGTAATCACTTTCGGAAACGATAAACTGATGCTTTCGCTTGATTATAAAGGGAAATGTGCAATTTCAGGTTTAAATGTAAACGGGCAGAACGTTATTTCGGATCCGGCAGGTATTTTTTCGGAGATAAAAACGGCTTCCA
>CAZVKW010000234.1:0-3088 GCA_964627945.1 uncultured Lentimicrobiaceae bacterium | reverse complement strand
TACACCGACGGGAAGTTTCGACTGATGAAGAATGAGGAGCTCAACGAATCTTCCGGTTTTGTGCCTTTCTCTTTACGACAGAAAAAGATGGAAAGTGAGGCTTTCTATCTGGCTATGGAACGCGTCATCAATCCAAAACCACTCGATCCTGAAGTTGCCCTTGAGAACCTGATTCAGGCACTTCATGAACAATTGCTCGTTCGGGTTAAATCAGTAGCGAATGGCGAGGCCTATCTGAAAGAAAACCCGGGAACCGTGATTTCAATGCCTTCGAGCGCCAATGGCGTTTTTCTTGCTGGCGGACAATGGGAGAATTTTTCAACTCCTAACCGCGATTTGCGCCTTCTGATTGCGATGGATGCAGTGCTCGACTTTCCTGCGAGAGTTGCCAGAACACCCGAAGACTTTAAGGTATCATCCTCACAATCAGACATTCAGCAAAAACTACAGAATTTATTGGAGAAGAAGGTTTCAGAACTGAGTATCAGCTATATTCGCTCTGATGGTTCAACTCAGGAATTGACAATTGCGGAGGTCCTCCAGAGAAGAGATGCTTTTGAAATGGCTTATAATCCGAATGACGGGATTGAAATCCGTTGGGGAGCAGCTGAAAATAGTCCGGAAAGATCAAGTTGCAAACGCCAGGCTCCCGGATATCAACAAAAAACCATGCTGGCTGTTCGTAAATGGTTCACCCAACGACTACATCCGCCAACCTGAGAAACCTAATTCACTTCATGCGTTCCGTCAGGAAGAAACTTTACACTTGGTGGTAGCTTAGATTTCTCAAACAGATCGTAGCTCTTTTTGAGGTCGGCCCAGAGACTGATTTCGTCTTTGTATTTTGCATAGCGTGTTTTCAATCCGGAATAGGTTTTATCCGTCAGCTGGGCAGGGTAAATGGTAAGATCAATCTGTTCCTGACCGCTATTATATGCTTCGATGCACCAGACAAAGAGTTCTTTAATCCTTTCGTTGGTGATCGCGATACATCCCGAAGAAACGCATTCACCATGAATGAAAATGAAATTCCCAAGATGACCCTTTACGCCTCTGATACTGTCGGAAGCATTCGGATAGTTAATCTGCATCGACAAATAGTATTTGCTGAAGGGATTCAGATCGGAGATATGGTAAAATCCCTCAGGGACCTGCAAATCGCGGTACCGGCGTTTGGGACCCAATTCACCGGAGATATCGCAAATTGGAAAATCTTTGATCCGTATAAAAACCGAATCAGTAGTATTTTTCGCCCACAACTCGACCTTCTTCTCGGTTTTGAATGCACGTAAGTAGATTCTCAGGCTGTCGCGGGAAATAGAATGTTCGGCAAGCGTTTTCAGAACTGCTTTCTCTTTACCGTTATAGGCCTCCCTGACCCTGGTATAATTCAGTTGGGCTTCTCTGAATGAAGGTGAATTCTCTTCTGGATTCAAGAATAATAAAGTGATTAGGATCAATAAAAGTCTCATGAAACAATTAAAAAAGATGGGCAAAAATAGTCTAAAAGGAATAAAACAAAAGCTTTGCTTGCCATATTTACCTGACAATAATAATTTCCAGACTTAAGTATCAAGATAATCAGCACCTCAGATTTCAGCATCAAACATTTTTTATCTTTGAATTGGCGGAACAGGATAAATAGACCGAACCAATCTATTTATCAGATGAAAGCCAGAATGCATCAGTCACAAAATCAGAATTTTAAACCAATTTCAATGAAAATTATTACCTCATTTCTTCTACTTTGCGGTATTCTAATCATCAATGCTTGCCAAAATCCCATAGATAAAACAAACAGAACGAATTCTTCTGGAGTAACCAAAAAAACGCCTGATATTGCATCAGAAACCATGGACTCCACTTTCTTTTTGCTTCAGGGCAAATGGCAGAGCCTTGATGATGAAAAAAACTTCCTCATCTTTGAAAATAAGCTGCGTAAAGAAATCGGAGAAGGAATGGAATCCTATGATATTGAACCCTTTACCCTTTCAGACAAATGCATAAATGAATCTGATAAGGAAAACGAGGTTCCAGCAGAAAAAAGCAGATTTATCTCCTGTCCGGAATCAGATTTGTGCTGGTACATCATCGAACTCAACAAAACTACCTTGACATTGTCCTATATGGGTAGAGGCAATACACTGGCATACAAGCGGATAGAGTAATCCGCGAACTTCATTTTGATTTAATATTAAATAAAAATAATAAAATGAACTGGATTTTATTGATCATCGCAGGTCTGTTTGAAGTTGGTTTTGCAAGCTCTCTGGGCAAAGCCAGAGAATCGACAGGAGTTGTGGCGACTTACTGGTACGCGAGTTTTGTTGTTTGTCTGACTATCAGCATGTTGTTGCTTGTAAAAGTAACACAGGAACTGCCTATTGGGACTGCTTATGCTGTCTGGACGGGGATCGGAGCGATTGGCACTGTTATTATCGGAATCGTGCTATTTAATGAACCTGTTGATTTCTGGAGACTCTTTTTCATCTGCAGTCTGATCATTTCAGTTATTGGTCTCAAAATTGTTTCGATCTGATCATCGGTATGTAACAGAAGAATCAGATATTTGGAATCTAAAATCATCAATTATGACAAAAGAAGAATTTTTCAAATCGAAGTATTTCAAAATTTTACTACCGATGCTTGTAGTTGCCTTGATCATCACGCTCTGGCGTGATGGATATGAATTCGGGCAATGGTTGTACCAAAACCTGCATGGTAAGTAAAATCGTGGCCTATTTTTTTATCAGATAGATAATCAGGTATCTCCCAAAAACTTTCGAGAACTTAACCAATAACAAGTAAACAGTAACTAATAACCAGTTACAAATAACCAGTAACCTAACAACAAATGGCTGAAAAAAAATCAAAACTGGTCGAAATAAAAACAAAACCAACTGCTGCAAGCGTGGAGGATTTTATCAATCAAATTACGGATGAACAAAAGCGCAAGGACTGTTTTGTTTTGATGGAAATAATGAAAGAGGCAAGCGGAGAAGTACCAGTTTTATGGAGCAGCTCCATCATCGGTTTTGGCAATAAACGATACAAAAGCCCTGCAACTGGCCGTGAGGTTGACTGGCTC
>CAZVKW010000233.1:0-3092 GCA_964627945.1 uncultured Lentimicrobiaceae bacterium | reverse complement strand
GTTTCAAATAACACGCAACTTAGCGAAGCGATCTCATAAGCGAAGCGATTAAACCCGCATTTGCTATAGCGCTTGTTAAGTGGCGTAATTTATTCATTGTCAGTTTTTCAGAATCTAAATCCAAAAGTTATTGGAATTAGAAATGATTGTTGTGTTAAAAGCATTCCAGATTTCAAGAAAAGGTCGAACTTTTCTGTCAGTTTATAATTTATTCCGACACCTATTTCAGTAAGCATTGTCCCTGTTCCACCGCCATATTGATTCCAAATATGGTCATATCCTAGTTTTAGGTTCAATAAAGGTGTAAATCTGGTTTTTAAGGGCAAGTATTCAAAGTCCGCAAAAACCGAAACCCCATTAATTCCTTCAAAATTCATGTATCCAAGACCAAGTCCAGCAAACAATTTCTTGTTTATGAAAGTCAGTCCATTTATTAGGTTAAGGTCAATTCCATTTTGTTCTTCGTCCAGATTATACCCTTTCCAGTCTGGTCCAGGGTCAACTTGAATTGTCGTGGCAAGAAATTTCATGTACCCTATTTCAATTTTTCCTGAATAATTAGTCTGAGATTCAGCTGCATAAGAAAAAGCAAATAGTAAAATAAAAGTTGTCAGTAAGTATTTCATATATAGTCTATTAGTTTTGGTTTTGTCTTATTATGCCACATAACGAATGGCTAATCACCATTGAGGTATATTTCGTTTTACATTGATGCACATTATATCAGTAAAACAGAATTCAACACATTCAAAATCAGTGATTTTACTATTTTATCCAAACCATTTCAAATGCCAGCATGATAATCTTTTTGTTTTTTTTTGCCTCGCTATATCAGTTCGTTAATTTAATTTTAAGCGATCCAATTTACTAACTGGCTTTTTTTCAGCTCAAATCAATTGCATTTTGACTTTTAATTTTCCATTTTGAATTTATCATACATTGCAGTTAACCGTCTGTCTTTGTGATTATTCGCGCAATCTGTGATGTAATCAGAAATCAGAAAAAAGAAATTTCTTCAATCGGCAATCGTTTCAGTCACTTCCAGACTCGTAAAGCTAAAGCTATTCCCGTCAAACAGACCTTTATCGCTCAGTTTCAATTGTGGAATCACCAGCAAGGCCATAAACGACAGCGTCATATACGGTGCCGGCAAAGTACTGCCCAGTTCCTTGGCCAGCCCGTCAATCATTTCATAGGCAGCGGCAGCGTCGTATCCGTTCTGGTTGGTCATCAGTCCGGCCACCGGAAGAGGAAGGATATGCTCAAAACTCCCCGAAACAACAGAGATTCCGCCTTTATGCCTGATCACCAGATTAATGGCACGGGCCAGACTTTCGTCATCTGTTCCAACAGCAATAATATTATGGCTGTCGTGCGCCACAGTGGACGCTATCGCGCCATTTTTCAGCCCGATACCGCGAATAAAGGCCACGGCCGGTTCGCTTTTCACATAACGGTTGATTACGGTAATCTTCAGAATATCGCGTTCAGGATCGCTTTGCATACAGCCGTCTTTCACAAGTGGTTCTGCAACAAGTGTTTTGGTAATCAGTTGCCCTTCGAGCGCTTCAATCACCCTGATCTGCTTTCCGTTGTATGGAATTCTGAAATCAGCAGCTTTTACTGGTTCCGCAACAAAATGGTTGGGAGTTGTGCCTTTCACCGGATCGATGAGCGACTTTCCGTTTTCAGCCACTTTGATCCCGTCAACATAGGTCTGCAGAACCTTGAAGGATTCGAGCGAATCGACTATAATCATATCGGCAGCATCGCCCTTTTGCAGCAGTCCGGTGTCGAGTTTATAATGTTTTACCGGGTTCAGGATACAGCTTTTGAGCACACGCATCGGGTCATAACCCAGACGGATAGCCTTTTTCACGAGTTCATTGATGTGTCCGCGCACCAGATCGTCAGGGTGTTTGTCATCGCTGCAGAAAAGAACCATCTCCGGATAATCCTTCATTAATCCGATCAGTGCGTCGAAGTTCTTGGCGGCGCTTCCTTCACGAATCTGGATTTTCATGCCGTATTGTATCTTTTCGAGCGCTTCTTCCATCGTGAAACACTCATGATCTGTCGTTATCCCGGCACCGATATATTGTTTTATTGCCTCACCACCCAGTCCGGGTGCATGACCATCCACTGGTTTGCCATATTTGGCAGCCAGCGCAAGTTTCGCCATCACCTGCGGATCGTTGAACAACACACCGGGATAGTTCATCATCTCGGCCAGGTATTTAATTTCCTCGTTTTGAAGTAGTTCATCAATATCATCAACGCCCAGTTCGGCCCCTGCCGACTCAAATCCGGTTGCCGGAACGCAGCTTGATGCCCCGAAATAGAATTTGAAAGGCACTGTGCGGCCGTTTTCCATCATATACCTGATGCCTTCCTTGCCCAAAACATTGGCAATCTCGTGCGGATCGGAAACTGTGGCAACTGTTCCGTGAACAACAGCCAGCCTTGCAAATTCCGACGGAACCAGCATAGAGCTTTCAATATGCACATGCGAATCGATCAGTCCGGGAAGAATAAAGTTCGGTGAGCTTGTTTTTTCTTTCCGGATGGCTGCGATACGACCGTTTTCAACCACGATGGTGCCTTCAAAAAACGATTCAGTAAGCAGATCTACGATTTTTCCGCTGAGTTCAAAAGATGGAAATGATGTTTTCATAGGATATGTTTGAAACAAAAATACAAAACAAAAAGGGAATCCGAAACCGGATTATTATTGGGCAGCAGGAAGTGCAGCTCTCAGATAGAGCATGATTTTTTCGGTGGCACCGATTTGCTCTGCAACATAGTTTTTACAAATGGCCGAAGCATTTGCACGCAGTTTGTCATCAATTGCAAGTTGTTTCATGATGGTTTCAAGCGAAGTTGCATCATATACTGCGAATGCTCCACCAAGTTTCTGAAGATCAACAGCTTCTGTGAAGTTTCCGTATTTCGGACCAAAAATCACCGGACAACCAAATGTCACCGGTTCCTGAATGTTGTGGATATTTTTCCCGAAACCACCGCCGATATACACAAAACGGGCATATTGATACAGTTGCGACAGAATACCCACACTGTCGATAATCAGAATG
>CAZVKW010000232.1:0-3110 GCA_964627945.1 uncultured Lentimicrobiaceae bacterium | reverse complement strand
AACATATTCAGCGCGATGGCGCCGCCGAGAATTTCGGCCAGCGATGTTGAAACAGAAGCCAGCATCGCCGAAGAAAGTAATAAATTGGAATAACGCGGTTTCAGATAAACAGCGGCAGCTTCGGAAAGACATAAACCTGTGGCGATTCCGAGATGGGCCACATTGTGTTGCAACAGGATCAGCATGATGGTCGAAAGGCTCACCATCCACAAAAGGCTGTATCCATAATCAGAACCAGCAGCCAGATTGGAAGCCCAGTTCCCTGGATCAATAAATCCGACGGTCACCAGCAAACCGGGACCAATGAATTTGAAAATATCAAGTCCGCCAAAACCGGGCTTGTAATCCTTGCGATCTATATTTTTTAAAAAGTCAGACATTGCATGTAAATTTTGCTGCTAAAGTACAGCAGATATTCATAGAGACATCATGGGTTTACAAAGCTCTCAGGTCTCAATTTTTTTCCTACTTTTGCCCCCTGTTTTCACGGGCTTCATCTGAAGAGATAAAACACCATGTTTTCAGACTTTTAACGGAAACAGAATGAACTGATAATCAGCAAAAGCCGGAATGATAAATCCGGCAAAATTTTAATATGGCGAATTACAACGAATACAAGCAGTTAAACCTCACCCAGATCGGTAAAGATATCCGGAAATTCTGGGAGGAAAACGACATTTTCAACAAGAGTCTCGAAACACGCAGCCAGGGCGAAGAATTCGTGTTTTACGAAGGTCCGCCATCGGCCAACGGCGTTCCGGGCATCCACCATGTGATGGCCCGCGCCATCAAGGATATTTTCTGCCGTTACCAGACCCTCAAAGGGAAACATGTGCAGCGCAAAGCCGGTTGGGATACCCACGGATTACCCGTTGAAATCGGTGTCGAGAAATCACTTGGTATTACCAAAGACGATATCGGCAAGAAAATCAGTGTGGAAGAATATAATCTTGCCTGCCGCACAGAAGTCATGAAATACAAGGACTTATGGGACGAACTCACCCGCACAATGGGTTATTGGGTCGATCTCGACGATCCGTATATCACCTTCGACAACAAATACATCGAATCGGTCTGGTACTTGCTTTCGAAATTGTACGAGAAAGGATTGCTGTATAAAGGCTATACCATTCAGCCTTATTCACCGGCTGCCGGAACAGGTCTCAGCACCCATGAACTGAATCAGCCCGGCTGCTACCGCGATGTGAAAGACACTTCGGCCACAGCCCAGTTTGAGATCATCCGTGATGAGAAAACGACCTTCCTGAATGCCGATCCGCAACTTCCGGTTTACATCCTCGCCTGGACGACCACTCCCTGGACACTTCCGTCGAATACAGCGCTGGCTGTTGGTCCGAATATCGATTATGTGCTGCTCCACAGCTTCAATCCCTATTCCGGAAAACCGATACAGCTCATCATGGCCAAAGATTTGGTAAACAGCTATTTCGATGCCACAATGCTTGATGCTGATTTTGATGCATACAAAACCGGCGATAAAAAAATTCCTTATAGCATTCATGGTGAATTCAAGGGTAGACAACTTTCTGGAATCCGCTATCAACAGCTCATTCCATGGATTCGTCCGATGGGAGATGCTTTCCGTGTGATAGAAGGTGATTTTGTAACCACTTCCGATGGTACGGGTATTGTACATATCGCTCCTACATTTGGCGCAGACGACGACCGTGTTGCCAAGCAGACCGGCATCGCTCCGCTCCTGCTCATCGACTCAAGTGGTGACAAACGCCCGATGGTCGATCTGAATGGTCGCTTTTATACCATCGAAAACCTTGATAAAGAATTTGTTAAGGATTATGTAGATGTTGCATCTTATAGCGAATATGCCGGACGTTTTGTGAAAAATGCTTACGACAGCAGCCTCACCGATGATTCCGCCACCCTGGATGTCGACATCGCAGTGATGTTGAAAAAAGACGACAAGGCCTTCCGGATTGAGAAATTCGTACACAGCTATCCACATTGCTGGCGCACCGACAAGCCTGTTCTGTATTATCCGATGGACAGTTGGTTTATCCGCACCACAGCTTATAAAGAGCGAATGCTCGAACTGAATAAAACTATCAACTGGAAGCCAAAAGCCACCGGTGAAGGCCGTTTCGGAAACTGGCTCGAAAACCTGGTCGACTGGAATCTTTCGCGTTCACGATTCTGGGGCGTTCCCTTGCCCATCTGGGCCACCGAAGACAAGACAGAAATACGCTGCTTTGGTTCTGTTGCCGAACTTAAGGAAGCGATAGACCGCTCAGTGGAGGCCGGTTTTATGAGCTCCAACCCTTTTGGAAATTATACCGAAGGCGACAACAGCCGCGAGAATTATGAAACTTTCGATCTTCACCGCCCATATGCTGACCAAATTATTCTGCTAGCTTCTGACGGAAGAAAAATGTTCCGTGAGCCGGACCTGATCGATGTTTGGTTCGATTCGGGGGCCATGCCTTATGCCCAGATGCACTATCCGTTTGAAAACAAAGAAACTTTCGAACAAAATTTTCCGGCCGATTTCATTGCCGAAGGCGTGGATCAGACCCGCGGATGGTTTTTTACCCTTCATGCCATTGCCGTGATGCTGTTCGATAACGTTGCTTATAAAACAGTGGTTTCCAATGGTTTGGTTCTCGATAAAAGCGGGAATAAAATGTCGAAACGATTGGGTAATGCCGTTGATCCTTTCGAAACAATTGAGAAATATGGCCCGGATGCAACGCGCTGGTATATGATCACCAATGCCCAGCCCTGGGACAATCTGAAGTTCGACCTCAACGGTCTGGACGAAGTGAGACGGAAATTTTTCGGAACACTTTACAATACTTACGCTTTCTTTGCGCTATACGCCAATATCGACGGCTTCACGTTTGCCGAAGCCGAAATTCCGCTCAGCGAACGTCCCGAAATCGACCGCTGGATTTTGTCTGAACTCAATTCTTTGATTCTTGTCACTGATGAAGCATACAGAACCTATGAGCCTACCCGTGCCGGACGCGCCATTCAATTGTTTGTGGATGAACATCTGAGCAACTGGTATGTGCGTCTTTCACGCCGGCGTTTCTGGAAAGGTCAATACACAAGTGATAAAATTTCGGCTTATC
>CAZVKW010000231.1:0-3189 GCA_964627945.1 uncultured Lentimicrobiaceae bacterium | reverse complement strand
CAAGTTACAATTGAAATCAAAAATTATAATTTAGATAATTATTCTCTTATTATAATTGATCAGTACGGGAAAAAGGTTCTGAATAAAATTGATATTAAGTCACAAATAATTTATCTTAAACAAGGCGAGCTTCCTAAAGGCGTATATACAATATTAATAATAGGTGACCATATTCATTCCTCAAGAATTATAATAAATTGAATTTACAATCTAACAAGCAATAGATTGTCCTTGCCCCTAAAAGCATACTTGGGTAATTGCTGCTGTAGTGGGACTTGCAGCGTGTTTCTTTGAAATCGGAATTTGTTCAAATTGATGCCTTATAGCTTTAAAAACCGCAACTCTCCAGGTACGCGGAACGTTAAGAATTCGAGGTTGATGTAATATAACATCAGTGAACATGGATGGAAATACAGAACACCGCTGAGTTGATAAGCAATATCTTCTGCGACCTCATCGGTCTTTCCTACTATCCGCGCTGGCATGGAACACTGGCCGATCTGGAAAGCAATATGGAAGCTTTGATTGTCCGTTACAACAAGCCGGTGAACGTGGTCGAATATTCGCACCGTAAATATGAGGTAAATGCAGCCGCGTTCGGTCTGCCGGATGGCAAAGCTACCGGAAGCTTTATCTGGGAACCACTCAATACCTGGGAAAAGGTATTTGATTTTGATGGAAAAGCCAATGAATTCCTGCTTGAATATGATTTGATCAGCAGGAGGTTTTTGAAATAATCTAAAATTATAGAATGAAGGATATTTCAGAACAAATATCGCAGCAATTCAGCCCTATTGCAATCATGGGATTATGGCTCTTATAGAGTCAATTTCGTAAATAATTTGTGCGAAGTATCGTGTATAATAAATCCCGAATTTGCCTGGCAATCCCGCTTTTTATGAACACATCATCCCCGACGAACAATCATTCCATTGAATAAAACAATATATAAATCTGGATCATTGGAAAGGCTGATTTCGAAAATATATTATTCGACAGAATAAAATCAAAATTCCTTTTCTACCTTCGCATAAAAATACACCCCATGAAATCTAAACTTTTTGCTCTTCTGCTGCTGCTTGCCGCATCGCTTCTTTCATCTACTTTGTTGGCGCAAAGCGAATCCACTTCTGCGATTTCGGCTGACCAGAGTACAGCATCGGATAAAGCCAGCAATGTGAGTAAAAAAGCGATGGCCGATCAGGTGCGGAAAGCTTTCCAACATGCATGGAGCGGCTACAAAACACAGGCCTGGGGCTATGATGCCCTGCAACCGCTGAGTGGAAAAGGACATAACTGGTATGCCCATTCGTTGCTTATGACACCTGTGGATGCATTTGATACCATGATTCTGATGGATCTGAAGGACGAAGTAAAGGAGGCCAAAACACTGATTCTGGATAGTCTGCGTTTTGATTACGATATGGAAGTGCAGGTCTTTGAAGTTTCGATACGGGTGTTTGCCGGACTGCTCTCAGCCTTCGAACTGGATGGCGACAAGCGGTTTTTGATCCTGGCCGAAGACCTGGCCAACCGCCTGTTAAAAGCCTTCGACTCCCCTACGGGGATGCCTTACCGTTTTGTGAATCTGAGCACGGGCGCGGTCTCCGGACCCGTTTCCAACCCTGCTGAAATTGGTACCTATCTGGTTGAATTTGGCATTTTGAGCAAACATACCGGTAATCCGGTCTATTACGAAACGGCTATGAAAGCCATGCGGGCCGTTTATGCCCTGCGTTCGCCACTGAATCTCACACCCGAAGGCATAAACGTTGAAACCGGAGAAATAACCAGTCCGGTAAGCCATATCTCAGGTTGCATCGATTCGTATCTGGAGTATATGCTCAAAGGAAAAATCCTGTTCAACGATCCGGAACTCACCGAAATGTGGAGTCTGACTTACGCAGCAGTCAATCAATATCTGGCTGATGATTCGAAAAACGGTTTGTGGTATGGTCAGGCCGATATGTACAGCGGGAAACGCACTTCAAGCGGTTATGGTGCTTTGGATGCCTTTTTTGCCGGGACCATCGCTTTAGAGGGTGATCTGAAACTTGCTGCAAAGCTTCAGGAATCTAACTTCAAGATGTGGATGCTACATGGAATCGAGCCGGAATCGCTCGATTATAAGAAAATGAAAGTATTGAACGGATCGTATATTCTTCGTCCTGAAAACATCGAAAGTGCCTATTATCTGTATCATTTCACGAAAGATCCGGTTTACTTCGAGATGGGCAAAACGATGTTCGAAAGCATCGAAAAAAATTGCAGAACCAAAACTGCCTATGCCGCCATCAATGATGTTCAGACCATGGAAAAAAGGGATTATATGGAGAGTTTCTTCTTCGCCGAAACCCTGAAATACGCCTTTCTGCTGTTTAACGAGTCAGGAAGCCTTGATTTTGACAAGGTGATTTTCAATACGGAGGCACACCCTTATCGGAGATAGATTTAAGGACAGATTAATTTGGAATGTAAGCCATAGTTTTACAGATTAAAATGTAAGCCACAGATTTGCAGATTAATAATTCGAAAAGTAAAGAATGGGTATTCAATATCTATGAAGTCTATTTGATGTGTATATAATATTAAGATAATCTGTGAACCCTATCAGCTAATCTAATCTGTGGCTCTCTAATAATCAATTCAAGCTGGGAATTCGTGGCCTAAAAATATTCCAGCCTAATTTTTGACTCTTTAATATTCAACCCAATCTGTATGGGCTTTAATCTACATCACAATCATCTTCTTGAAGCTAATCGTTTTACCTGCCTGCAATAAAAGATTGTAATTTCCGGCCTTCAGATTTGTCGGATTCCATTCTATCGAATGGCTGCCTTGCTCCTGCTGTCCATTGGCAAGAGTGGCAATCAGTTTTCCGCTTTGATCAAAAACCTGCAGCAGTACATCCGAATTCCGGCTGATATTGTAGCTGATTTTTGTGGAAGTTCTGAAAGGATTGGGTACGTTTTGTTCAAGCGAAACCAGACTTCCGGCATCGGGATTGAAAACAAAATCTGGCGACATATCAGGACTACCTGCCCGACGCCATGCTGTATAAATCAGTTCGGTGAGCGCATGTGAGGCATTTTTGAACAGAAGGATGGTAAAACCTTTCGATTTGTCCCACAAAGCCTGTCTGTAATTACTTGAATTTGTATTTCCGGCAATTGCATATGCATAATCATC
>CAZVKW010000230.1:0-3256 GCA_964627945.1 uncultured Lentimicrobiaceae bacterium | reverse complement strand
CACTCGAAGAAATCATGGATTCTGAAATGCGTTATCTGACAGCCTATGAGAAACGTCCGTTTCGTACCGACTGGAAGTATTTCTGGAAAGCCATGTACAATATCTTTATCAAGCGTGCCCGAAGCAATTAAAAAAACGCATCACAATAAGCCTTCCATCCATATAAGCATCTATAAAGATGCCTTATCCATGGAAGAAACAATGCGCGTAGAGCAGTTTCTCGCAGCAAATGCACAATATACCGTTTTTCAGTCTCCCGCATTTTTTCATTTCTACCTTTCTCTTTCCTTCTATACGCCTGCATATTATATTGTATCATCCGGCGAAGAAATTCTGGCCGTTATGCTGGCCGTCATTATCCGTGAAAAAAACCCGCTTCTTTCCAGAATAAGCGCCAGATCAGTAGTATATGGCGGCCCCATCCTGAAACAGGATGATCCTGAAATCCTGAACCTCTTACTCGGTAAATTAAATCTCAGCGTGGGTAAAAAAGCCCTGTTCACCCAATTCCGGAATTTCAGGGCATGGAATGAAGAAATGCGTGCTGCGTTTCACCAAAATGGATTCCTCTACAGAGAGCGGCTGAACCTCATCGTACCGACGATCTCTGAAGCAGAAATTCTGGCAGGGATGAGCAGCAGCCGGCGCAGACAGATAAAAAAGGGCATAGAGGCCGGTGCCATCATAAGACCCGTGAAAGATGAAAAAGAAGTCAGACAATTGTATGGATTATTGTCACTTCTTTATCGGGAGAAAGTGCGCAAACCATTGCCTTCACTGGATTTTTTTATCAGGTTTTACCATCATCTGATGAAACTGAATTGTGGAACCATTCTGGTCGTTGAAGCGGAAAACACAATAATCGGAGGAATCGTCTGTCCGATAAGTTACCCTCTGACGATCTCCGAACTCTATGTTTGCGGACTCGATCAGGAATATCCGAAGTATTATCCAAGTGTTCTTGCCACCTGGGCGGGATTATCCTATGCCGCCACACACGGAATCCAATCCTTCGATTTTATGGGACTCGGGAAGCCGGAAGTTAAATATGGTGTACGTGATTTTAAACTGCGCTTTGGCGGTGAAGTGGTCAATTATGGCCGTTTCGCAAGGCGTAACCATAAAATCCTGTATGCGATTGCCGAAACGGGATACAACATTCTCCGACAGATCCGTAAAATCTGATCGTTTCTTATTATTATTAAACTTTATTGAATCACTTCTTTCGAAGCAGTTTTCTTTCTGGCAAAACTTTCCACCCACCAAACCCACAGACTGAACAATACCACATAGAAAAAAGGCCGCAGGATATAGTCATGACTGAAATGCCAGTAAGCGGGTTGCCATAAAAGGATCACCGATAGGCTGATAATCCTGAAGAGGTTTGTGATAAACATGACAAAAATACCAAGCGGAATAAACCACAGTTTATGCTTCCACGGACCGGGAAACAATACGAACAGAACAATCACCTGATAAAACTGCTTCAGTCCTGAACAGCTTTCATTAACAGCGATATAGCCGCCATTCGAGAACCACATGGTATTAGGGTCCTGCGTGGTGATATGCATGCCTAGGATATTCCGGTCAAACCATAAGCTGATATCATACGTAAGTGCAGCCATCCAGCTACTGGATTGTCTGACTGCAAGAATGGACATGATTTCGGAGGCGTAATAACGAAACAGTAAGTGAAATCCATAAGTAATAACAGCAAACAGCAGGATATCGATGATAAAGCTGTAGGGTCCGTAATAGAATTCTTTGAGTTTCAGCGTGTACTTTTTCAGCATCGGCAATTGTTTTTGCAAAAATAGGAGAAAAACATTGTGTTTTACATGATAGGGTTTATAGCTTTGGATAGGGGAACACAGATAAACACTGAAAAAGCATTTGTTAACGGATCATATGAGGGGTTTTAGTTGAAAAGTGAATTAGTGTTTTTAACTTTCAAAGTGGTGGCTTCGACAGGTGCCCCTGAGCATAGCCGAAGGGCTCAGCCACCGGTTCTTATAGACTTTAACGCTCATTCCCATCAAAGAGGAACACTGATGTATACAGATTAAAACAAATTTACACGAATGGCTGTATTGAAAACTCTCCGTTTCCTCCATTCAAACAATAGCAAAGCCCAAAAAATTCTATATCTCTGTGTTTCTCATTTTCTCCGTCCCTCCGTGTTATAGTATTGAATTTCAATCTGTATTTATGATTGGATAATAGACATGACACTTCTTATAATTTTTTACCGTGGGATTCACGTAATATCTTAAAAAGGTCCACAGAGTTTGTTTATTCGTTGAAATATTTAATTGTTTGTTTGTTGAGGCGGTGCCTACGGACTGAAATTGAACTCTGAAAGTGGTGGCTTCGACAGGTAAGCCCTGAGCATAACCGAAGGGCTCAGTCACCGGGCTTTGACAAGATCAACCATAGGTAATTACTTCTTCTTTGAACTTTGAATTTTAAGCAATGCTTAGTATATAAACTAAATATATGTGTATTTACCATTATTAATAGTTTACAAACGAAACTTATTACGATAATGGAAGAAGTAATTATTCGCAAAAAGTACCTTGATAAACTGATTCCATTTATTGGAAAACAGCTTATAAAAGTGCTCACCGGTCAACACTATTCAGGCATTATCAGCTTCGGTCTCCGGTCTTCCAACTTCATGCTTTTGGCGTTAGCTTTGGCTTTAGCTATGGCCTTGGCTTGATTTGACTTAATCAATAAATTCAGGCATAGAGGTGATTATTCAATAAAATCAAACTTCGCGCTTCCGTCTTCCAACCAAACTTCACTCTTCACTAAGAAAAACTCTGCTTAAATATCGTCTTCAGACCACGTTTATAGGTCGCCAGAAAAACATAACTCATAATATACAAGGCACTGATAATCACATTCGATCCTGCTATATGGCGGATGATATAATACTGCGAACGCATGGCCAGCCATTTATTTCCTGAACGGGTGTTTTTGTGGATGCTTACCCGGGTGGTGGCCTCCGGAAGATAGATCGTACGGATATCTCTGAGCCGAAACAGGTCCACCCAATAGGCAAAATCCTCATGCACATAAGGTGCCGGCAAAGGATTAAAGTAGAATTTTCCCGTTTCCCGGATATCCATCAGCACAGTGCTCATCCCAATCGGATTGCCTTTGAGCAGGCGGTTCAGATCGAGATGCGCGGGCATGCGGGCAGGAGCTGACTCCCAGTTGAGGTCGAGGCGGACGTAGATGGCCGAGGTAT
>CAZVKW010000229.1:0-3271 GCA_964627945.1 uncultured Lentimicrobiaceae bacterium | reverse complement strand
AATAAACTCGTACTCAATCTTCCAGATGGTAAAAAAGCATGGATGTTTCATGGAGATGTTTTTGATATTACGATGCAGCATTCCAGATGGTTGGCCCGATTGGGAGCGGTTGGTTATGATACATTAATCCTCCTGAATCGTTTCTGTAATTTTGTTTCTGAAAAGATATTGAAAAGAGGGAAAATATCACTGTCGAAAAGAATCAAAGAAGGTGTTAAATCAGCAGTTGCATTTATCAATGATTTTGAGCAGACCAGCGCGGAAATCGGAATTAGCAATAAATATGACTATGTTGTTTGCGGACATATTCATCATCCTGAAATACGCGACATCAGTAATTCAGAGGGAAGTATAACCTATTTGAATTCAGGTGATTGGGTCGAAAATCTTTCAGCTTTGGAATACGCTGACGGTAAGTGGTCGATATACCGGTTTAGTATCACTGATACTGCTGAGATGGTTCTTGATACGGATGAAGAAGAAGAAGTAAAAGCCAGTAAGTTGTTTGATGAGATGGTATCAGAGTTTAATCTCATGCGTCAGTGAAAATACTCTATGCCATCCAAGGTACTGGCAACGGACATCTCAGCCGTGCCAGAGATATCGTGCCTATACTATTGAAAAATCATCAAGTTGATATACTTATAAGTGGTTCACAGGCCGAAGTAACTTTGCCCTTTTCGGTTAAATATCGCTTTCAGGGCCTCGGCTTCGTTTTTGGTAAAAATGGTGGTATCGACCTTGTTGAAACGTATAAAAAGAGCCATATCAAGACCTTGTTTTCTGAGATAAACAGTCTTCCGGTTCACGAATATGATTTGGTTATCAACGATTTTGAACCTGTTTCTGCCTGGGCGTGTTATCTTGCCAATAAGGATTGTATTTCGGTCAGCCATCAGGCAGCTGTTATGAATAAAAAGGCCCCAAAACCGAAAGATATTGATCTTATTGGTAAGGCTGTTCTTAAAAATTATGCACCAACTAAAACGAAATATGGCTTCCACTTCAAAGCCTACGACGAGCAGATTTTTACTCCTGTTATCCGCTCTCAGGTTCGTGAACAACAAATAGAAAACAAAGGGCATTATACTGTTTACCTTCCGGCTTACGATGATAAACGGATACTGAAAGTGTTGGAATTATGTGTCGATGTTAGGTGGGAAGTCTTTTCAAAGCACAATAAAACAAGGTATAACGAGAAAAATATTAGTATACAGCCTATTGACAATGATGCATTTATAGAAAGTATGGCCTCGTCTGCCGGAGTGATTTGCGGCGCCGGTTTCGAGACTCCTGCTGAGGCTCTATTTATGAGAAAAAAACTCATGGTTATACCCATGAAAGGTCAGTACGAACAGCAATGCAATGCGGCTGCCCTGAAAGAAATGGGAATTCCTGTTATGAAAAGCTTTAAAGCCGGGAATATTCAGAAAATAAAGCATTGGATAGAGGATGGGAAAATTATTGAGGTAGATTTTCCTGACAATACCGAAACAATCATCAATCAAATTCTTGATGCACATAGTGTTACTGAAGTAAAACCAGACTCTGTTATTGAAAAGACTTATTCTGCTAAAAAACTGAGAAAATTATTACTCAAAAAGATTGTTTCCCGGTATTAATTTTGTTCAATGGATTTCACTAAAAATGATTTTGGGCATGATTTTTCATGGGGTGTTTCATCTGCTGCCTATCAGGTAGAAGGAGCCTTTGATGCGGATGGAAAAGGATTATCTGTTTGGGATGTTTTTTCCAATACCAATCGAAAGGTCTTTCAAAACCACAACGGGAATATTGCCTGTGATTTTTATCATCGTTATCCGGATGATCTGGGTATTCTCAATCAGTTGAAAATTCCGAATTACCGGTTTTCACTTTCGTGGAGCCGCATTCTTCCTTCCGGCACCGGGATCATAAACCAAACAGGTGTTGATTATTATCACAAGGTGATTGATACATGTATAAGCCTTGGTATAGAACCATGGATTACCCTATATCACTGGGATTTACCTTATGAACTCGAAAAGAAAGGTGGCTGGACTAACAGGGATATAATAGGCTGGTTTAGCGAATACGTCTCTCTTTGTATCCGTCTTTTTGGTAACAAAGTAAGACATTGGATGATATTGAATGAGCCAATGGTTTTTACAGGAGCAGGATATTTTCTTGGAGTTCATGCACCAGGAAAGAAAGGTCTGAATAACTTTCTGGCTGCTGTTCATCATGCAGCATTGTGTCAGGCTGAAGGTGGCCGGATAGTGCGTTCTATCAATCCGGAAGCCGTCATCGGAACAACCTTTTCCTGTTCTCTAATTCAACCCCGAAGCGAAAACCATCCAGATATTATGGCCGCTAAACGCGTTGATGCTCTGCTCAACCGAATGTTTGTTGAGCCTTTGGCAGGATTGGGTTATCCGACTACTGATCTGAAACTCCTGCAAAGGCTTGATCCATTTATCAAGGATGGTGACGAAGCAAAACTTGCCTTCGAAATGGATTTCATCGGTGTGCAGAATTATACCCGTGAAATTATCGCCAGATCGCGATTTACACCTTTGATTTGGGCAAAAGTGATCAAGGCAGAAAAACGAAATGTAGAAACGACACTGATGAACTGGGAAGTATATCCGGAAAGTATTTACCAAATGCTTAAACAATTTGGACAGTATACAACTTTTAAGAAAATCATTGTAACTGAAAACGGGGCAGCCTTTCCGGATGAAATCCATGATGGACGGATTTATGACGAAAAGAGAAAATTATTTATAGAAAACTGCATCAGACAGGTTTCAAGAGCAAAACAGGATGGGGTTCCGGTAAATGGCTATTTTGTCTGGTGTTTTACTGACAATTTTGAATGGGCCGAAGGCTATAAACCCCGGTTTGGTTTGGTATATGTTGATTTTGATAACTATCAAAGGATCATCAAGGAATCAGGATATTGGTACAGCCGATTTATTCAAAATATCTGATCTTCAATATTTTATAAATGAACAACTTAATTCTACCATAAATTAAAGCATTATCTATGCTGAAATCAAATTGATAATGACTATTTAGAAATTTAGGTTGAAAATCAGAAATATTATCTGGCGATATTACTGGAATACAGTATTTTACCAAATATTTCGTTGTTCTTATAAATACCTGTGAAATATTCTGAAGATGGACCAAAGGCAAAAACAGGAACAAAGCAGGCTGTATGATCACCGGTTGAGAAGGCATACCTGACTTTCGCATGATTTCCTTCCGTAATTCCTGGAAGTGTGAG
>CAZVKW010000228.1:0-3329 GCA_964627945.1 uncultured Lentimicrobiaceae bacterium | reverse complement strand
GTATCATCGACTCCGGCAAAACCCTTATCGAATCGTATCCAGTTGATATTGAATCCATTGCTCAGCATGGCAAGTTTCAGAATATGCTCTCCTGCCTCAAGCTGAAGGTTCACCGAAATCGTTTTCCAGCTTTGCCAGCCTCCGGTATTGGTGGTATTGATGCTTGCTTTTTTATCTGAATCAAGATAAACATCAAATTTTCCGGCTGCGGTACCCGCATAACGGCATGTGAATGCATAATTACCAATCTCGGCAACCGAAACCCTGTATTTCAGCCAATCGCCGTTTTCGGTATAGCCGATATTCATGAAACCATCCACATCATTGGTAAGTTCGCCGAAAATTCCTTTCTGCAGATAATATTCTTCGGCTTCAATCCTTCCCGGAATTTCGAAAAGCTGCGTTGAATCATAGACCGGGACATCCAGATAAATCTGGCCCAATGCGGTCATTTCGCCACTTGCACCATACAGATCGATGTATGGATACACATTCTCACCATCGCCCCGGCCGATAAACCAGGCATAGCGGTACACATCCGGATCGCGTTCCAAAAAATTCGTTGTTCCGGCCAGATAATTTCGCTGGTTTGAAGCGGTAACGCCCGATTCCCAGTTTGCAAATTCAGTCACCCAGATTGGTTTTCCATATTTTCGGGCATCGTCGATATATCCGGTCATCGAGTTTCCTCCGCCATACCAGTGCAGGGCGATATAATCGACCCGGCAATCGGGACAGGCAGCAAAAAAATCGTCGAGCCAATCGAAGGGATTGGAGTAAGTTGTTCCGTTTTCGGTAACGCAGCTTCCGCAGTAATTCACTGCAGGACTTACCAGCTTCAATCCGTACTGATCGGCGATGGCCTGCAAAGCCGGCCAGGCAGCGGCTGCCTGCGTAGGCGTCATATTGGCCTGAGCCTTGAAATTGGGTTCGTTAAAGCCCAGCAGATATTTCAGGTTTTCATCCTGTACCACCCAGGCGTTTACCCCGCTGATACCGGCAGCGTTCCATGCCTGAGGCGTAAAATCGACATTGTAATCGGAATATGTTGTCCGGATTGCGGCATCGGGTCGGGCAGCCCAGTTATACCACCACGAAATTCCTTCCGAAGCAGTATTCATATCGGCAACAGAATGATAACCATAACCGACGCCTCGTTTGTAACTCTTTGTCTGACATATACTTATGATCGGAAAAAGAAATAACAGAAACAAAATGATGCGGATTCGCATAATAAAACCAAGTTTATGTCTGAAGGTTACAGGCGGTAAAACTCTTTTCAGGCGGACTTAATATCCGTCGATAAAACAATGAAGATAAATCGTATACAGCTATTTTTCAATACTTTCCAGTGCAACCACCTGATCTGCAGCCCAGATTTTCAGCAATTCTTTATCGGCATCGCTTAGTCTGGCTTCGGAATGAAAAATCAAATACGATCCAAGCGGCATTTCATATTCTTCGATGACTTCACTGATTTTATCAAGAAGTTCATGTTTCTTTTCGGGGATATATAGGTCCCAGTTTGCAAAATTGAGTTCGTTTTTACCCTCTTTGACATGGTTGGCTATCATCCATGAAACCGGTGCGATATTGTTGTACCATGGATAAGCCGTGTTGTTGGAATGACAGTCGTAGCAAGAGGTTTTTAGCAAGGTCACAATTCTGGGATCAGCCTGTTTTTTGTAAAAAATATCGTTTCGGCTGGGGTTGATCTGCCAGTTTTTTTCTGGTCTGAAAAACTGGATAAATCCGAAAAGCAAAGCCAAAGCAAGCAATCCGTACAAAAGTTTCTTTTTCATGGTTTCATTTCTTATGGAAACAAAAATAGGAATAAAGGAAGGATGATGAAAGAAAAAAGCCTTTTCTTATCGGAAAGGCTTTTTGAACAAATTCAAGAGTTAAAATCCCCGGAGAGCTCACTCCGGGGATTAGGCATAAAACAAATGTCAACTTACAACACAACCAATCGTTTGTTGACAATCATTCCATTTCTTTCGAACCGCAGCAGATACATACCCGGTTTGATGTGGTTGATGTAGTATTCTACATCCATCGTATTGAATTCGGAGGTTTCAACAACCAGTCCTGAAGCGTTGATCAGCGTCACCTTGACCTTTTCTTCATTTTCAGGAATAGTGATCATCACCTTATCAGTAGCAGGATTTGGGTAAATCATCACTTCAAATGCATCTTCAGTATTGATTACCACATTTTCATCATCCGAATCTTTCAGATAACCAACAACCTCGGCATGATCGATCCATGCTGTTGTAGTGCGGCCAGATACAGCATTTTCGGTGAAAATACCGGCATTGATACAGTTGTTCATCGCCACAGTGGCTGTGAAACGCCTGATCCAGGTTGTACCATTGTAGGAAGTGTAAACCACAAAAGTGTTTGCATTTGTGCGCTGAATCTTCATCCAGTGGATATTTGGCAAATTCTGCGTTGTGTTGGAGATATTACCATTTGTTGTGCTTCGTACGCCAACATTCGCCATGGGGTTGTACAACTTTGTCTTGAACAGAACCGTTTTCGATCCAACCGCATTGCTTTCGCGCATCATCACACCTGCCCAGCCTCCGTTTACAACATCTGCCAGACGGGCAATAACTGTTCCGTTGCCACATAGTTGCTGATATTCGAAGTTCATCACATCATTTTTCGGTGCTGATAATCCCTGAGCCGTCTGTTTGAAGGTTCCGGCATTGATTTCAGGGAAGAAGTCGGTATTGCCACTTGAAACCCCTATGGATGCTTTCTGCCATGGCAGAATCTGGATTGTAATATTGGCACTTCTCGATTCCCCTATCAAACCTGTCGGACCGGTCGCTCCTACTGCTGTGATGGCAAAGGTTCCAAGTCTGTTTTCAGTATAGGTGAAAGTAGATGTGTACGTATCGGCTAACATCAGCAGCGGACTAGCAGGATTAAATGTATTGCTGCCACTTGTTGAGTTGGTCGAAAGGTTAAATGTTGCATTTACATCTGAAGTAGTCGGGTTATTGAATGCATCAAACAACGCGATCACAAAGTTTCCGCTCGCTGCTCCGGCTGTTGCTGTGCCCGGTGACGTGATCGTAAAGTGATCCGGTACACCTGGATAGATTTCAGCTGTCAGACCTGTAGGTTGTGTCAGACTATAATTGTCTTTGTCTGTTCCCATCAGGGTTAGTGTTGCTGTTACGCTATGTGTTCCTACAAGATATGATTCAAAAACACCTGTCAGATCATCTAATTCAACATCGTCTGTTCCAACAATTCCAACTAGGCTTGCTCCACTGATTGTTGCATCAGTATTGCCGTCATAAACTTTGTCATCGGCG
>CAZVKW010000227.1:0-3351 GCA_964627945.1 uncultured Lentimicrobiaceae bacterium | reverse complement strand
TGCTGCCGGTTAACGAAGATGAAAACTTCTCCGCTTAACGGATTTCGTCCCATATGGGAACGCACCACCCCGCAGAGCGTATCAAAACCTTTGCGCATATCCGTTGAACCGGTGCACAAATAATATTGCAGATTATCTGTCAGGGAAAACATATCCTACAGAATCAGGATCAGTTCGCGGATTAGCTTCAGCTCACTATTCCCTGGTACCGAAATGCGAACCCCGTTGGGATAAGTAAGTTCCAGGTTTTCCCCATATGACTCAATAGGCTGCCTTGGTTTCTCAATGCTGATAGGAACCAGCATGGATGTTTCTTCGTTATCTTTAAATCTTAGTCGCTGCTGCCAATAGTAGTAGGTGGCTACATTTATATTCTCAGCTTCACAAAAAGTCTGGACAGTTAATCCACTTGATCGCCGGCGTTCAACCATTGCTGATGCTTCTGCTAAAGTTCTTCTCTCTTTCATCTTTGTTTTTTTAACAAAGGTAGGGAGCCGGTGAATTGCTATCAATATGTATCAGGCTGAATGCTTACTATGCACTGGCTTGGATTTAAATTTGCCCTCTCTGCCATAAAAATAGCATACTTTAAGCTATTTAATCCAATTAATGAATGTATCTACCCCATCAAGTCCATCTTTACGTGTTGGTTCGCAGCTGATAAATTTGCTCCAAAAACTATATGAGCAAGAAAGAGCAGATGTTTGCATTGGTTAAGCAATGGAGGGAATCAGGTCTAACCCGCAGCGTATTTGTAAAACAACATGGTCTTGAGGGACAGTCGTTCGATTATTGGTGTCAGAAACAATACAACGAAGTAGTCAAATCAAAGTCACCGGTCAGGACTTTCCCAAAAACACCTTCCAGTCTTCCCCGTTTTATAGAGCTCACTTCGGCACCGGCTAACTGCCACGTGAAATCCCAACAGCTTCAGATGGAACTTGAACTTCCGAGTGGGATACGCATCAAAATCTATTAGGCCATGCTTGGCTTGAGTGCAAACCTTCGGTATTTTTTGTGTTGCCACCAAATTAGCATGAGTAATGGCTTCGATGGATTGGCTGGAATCGTACGGAACTACCTGAAAAAAGACCCCATTTCGGGTGATGTGTTCATTTTCCTGAACAAAAATCGTACACACATCAAATTGTTGTATTGGGATGGCGATGGATTTGCCCTTTTTTACAAGCGTCTGGAGCGTGGAAGATATGCCTTTACCCCCCATTGTGAGCCATCAAAACAGATGAAAAGAGAAGAGCTTTTAATGCTTCTCGAAGGTCTTTCGTTCGGGGAAATGAGTAAGAAAAAGCGGTATAAATTTAGTTGATTTATTTGTGTGTTATACTCTGAAAGCCTTGTTTTATAAGGTGTTTATGCGTATATTCGTACATGATACGACACAAAGAAACAGTACCTTTTTCAACCGAATTCCTAATGGAAAGAATAGCCATTCTGGAAAACGACCTTGCTAAACGTGACTCTGTTATTGTGGATCGTGATTCTGTTATTGCAGAGAAAAATACTGTTATTGACAATCAGATTTCCATCATTGCCGGGAAAGAAATTTCGATAACCAAGCTCACCACCGATCTTCAGGGAGCCCAGTTCCAGCTCGATCAGCTCCGGCGCATGATCTTTGGTTCGAAGCGCGAGCGTTTTGTTTCCACCACCGACATCAACCAGCTGCGTATTGAATTTGAGCCCAAAGCTGCCGAAATTGCAGCCGAAGTAAAGGCCGAACTGGAATTGATCAGGGTGGCCTACCTGCGGAAAAAACCCAGGAAGGAGCATCATGGCCGCTTGGCTTTACCCACTCATTTGCCCGTTGTTGAAACCATTATCGAACCAGAGGAAGATACTACCGGTATGGTATGTATTGGACGTGAAGTTACCGAAGAGTTGGATTACACTCCGGCCAAACTTCATATCAACCGTTTGATCCGCCCAAAATACATTACCCGGGAGGATGAAGAAGGCAACCAGAAACAGATCATTGCTGTATTAAACCGTCCTATTCCAAAATGCATTGCAAGTTCTGCACTCTTGTCAATGATCTTTACCGACAAATATGTTTATCACCTGCCACTTTACCGGATACTAAGCCGGATCAATCGGATGGGCATTGAGCTGCCTTCCTCCACCCTTGAATCGTGGGTAAAGCTGGGAGCCGATCTGATACGACCACTTTACGCGGTTCACCGATTGTATGTTTTCAGTGAAATCTATCAAATGATTGATGAATCGCCCATAAAAGTACAGGATAAAGACAAACCGGGGGCTTGCCACCAGGGATACATGTGGGTAAGGTATGGCCCGCTGACAAAAACGGTGCTTTTCCAGTACTATAAAAGCCGTTCGGCCAAAGGACCAATTGACGATTTATCGACTTTTAAAGGATTCATTCAAACCGATGGCTATGCTGGATACACGTATTTAGCATTCAAACAGGGACTTACACACCTTTCTTGCTGGGTTCATGCCAGGCGCTATTTCGACAAGGCTCTCTCAAACGATCGCCAAAGAGCAGAACATGTCATGAAACTGATCCAGATACTTTATGCCATCGAAGCAATTGCACGGGAATCTCAAATGTCGCACCAAGATCGTCATGCACTAAGACTCGAAAAATCATTGCCCATCATCAATGAGATAGGACAATACATTTACGAGCAGAAAAGCCAGGTAACACCGCTCAGCCCCATTGGCAAAGCTTTTGAATATTGCGCCAACCGCTGGACGAGCCTTCAAAATTATTTAACAGACGGAATGCTCGAAATGGACAGCAATCTGGTTGAAAACGCGATTCGTCCACTGGCAATTGGAAGAAAGGGTTGGCTGTTTGCAGGATCGCACGAAGCAGCCGAAAATATTGCCATGTTCTACAGCTTTTTTGCCACCTGCAAAAACTACGACATCGATCCGCAGAAATGGCTTACCTACGTCATCCAAAACATCAACGACACTAAAAACTCCGAAGTCAAATATCTGCTGCCGCAATTTATCGATAAAAATTTACTCCGGTAAGACGGAATTGGTGGGGTGGATACATTTATTAATGCCTTATAACCATATTTAATGTTCACAAATCTTTATAGACCCAGAAGAATTTACGTTGTTTTAAATCCTTCTACTTGACTAATTTGGCTTTTATTTCGCGAATACTCATTACTTTACAAATCAGTTCCGTAGCTCTATTGTCTTTATCTGCATTGAATTTTAGCTTTATGTCTATTCCCGGAAATGCAAATTCATTTTCGCTTAAGGCAATTACCGGCCCCCTGTTATTTTTGTCCTGTACATATAGTTTACCACCTTCAACTGTTATGCTTAGTTTAGAGCACATCATGGCAG
>CAZVKW010000226.1:0-3352 GCA_964627945.1 uncultured Lentimicrobiaceae bacterium | reverse complement strand
TTTTGTCGGGTTCGTTGTTTACACTCAAAGCCATGATAAAAAACAAAGAAAAGAGGTCATCCCGCTATGTGCGCCTGTTTCATGGCTTTGAGATTTTTGCCGTAGCGGGAGACCTCCATTTTTATGTAAATCAGATGATGCTAAAACAAACATATCCTCACTTACAAATACGCCTCCCGCAACTGATTGCAGGCATCCTGTTCTTTATCAGTACGACTGCGCTTCAAGCCCAGGTGTATAATCTTGATAACGAGAAAATTCAGCTTGGCGAAAAGAAGAACCTGCTATGCTGGATGGAGCTCTCACCCGATGCCAAAACCCTCAGCATCAGCAGCACACAGGGCTATCCCCTGTTTCAGTTCGACTGGCAAAGCAAATCGCTCAGCAATACCTATACGGTAAACGACTGGTACGCCGGTTCGCGTCTGAATTATTCGCCTGATGGAAGCAAAATCCTGTTGCAGCATCTCTACTACGCCGATTATAAACCAAATGAGGACCGTGAAGTGGAATTTCAGGTGGTTGATGCCAAAAGCGGAACCGAATTATTCAAGATCAACAATGCCCACGATGTGCGTTTCATGCCCGACAGTAAACATCTGCTGAGCCTCGAAGGCGATCATTTAAACGTGATTGAGATCAGCAGCGGAAAGAAAGTGGATCGTCACAAATTTTACAATGCCTCTGTCAGCGCTGCCATTGATCCTGCCGGAAAGCTGATTGCTGTAGCTGTTCATCCCGATGATAAAGAAGCCCTTGAGAATATTCCATCCCTTCGGCAGGACCGCAAAGCATTGAAAAAAGCCCTCGAATACAAGCAGATGATCGAGATTCTGGATGCAGAAACTTATGAAACAAAATACACCGTTCAGGATCTTTTCGATCTGATTTTCAGGGTCGAGTTTTCGGCTGATGGCAGATTTTTACTCGTTCTGCATACACCCCACACCAAAACAGCTTCTTCAGTCAGCGCCAAACAGTCGTATGTGAGCGTGGTTGATATGTCGAATGGCGAAGTTTTGAGAACGATTTTCCTTTCGACCAGCGATTTCGAACCCCAGTTCCGACTGCATCCGAATGGCACAATCTTTGGAATCGAAACCAAGGGACGCAAATTCCGCGAAATTCACCTGTACGATTTCGCCAGCGGTGATCTTCTCGAACGCTACGAACTCAGCTACCGACTGCTCGAAACACTCCGTGCCGGTGAATTCGTAGGCGACGGACGCAACTGCTTCGAATTTTTACCCGATAACTCAGTAATTATTGTCACCGGAAACCGACTACAAATATGGAAACCAGATTGTTTAAACAATTAATCATCATCGTGCTTCTGCTTTCGGTAGTAAGTGTTTCGGCACAGAAAAAGCTGCTGATCAAAGATGCTGATACCATCATCATGACAGCCAAAAAGTGTATTGAAACAGACCTTCAGCCTGAAGGAAAAATCCGTGAAATCGTTGATAAACACCAACTTTCAGGTTTGTTCGATGTTGACCTTACGATCAACGAAAAAGGCGAGGTGGTTTCGGTTTTCTTTCAGCAAAAACCGGAGATTGAAATCAAAAAGATCAGTTATTTCAGAGAATTTCTGAACAGTTATACTTTCCCTTTCAAAACACCCAAAGGAAGAAAATATAAATTCAATTACCAATTCAATTTTTAAACACTAAATCTAAAGCCATGAAAAAACCACTAAGTTTACTTTTTTTGCTGCTATTCAGCATCTTGCTCAAAGCTCAGGACGATATGCCAATCGTCTGGGAACACAAACTTGAACATAAAATCATGTTCACCGGAACCGGAAACGAAGAGCGCGGCTATTCCTACGCTGCCTCTGAAAAAGAAATGACCGTTTTCAGCAATACAACCGGCGAAACCATCTGGACCAAAGATTTCTCGGATATCGCTCCCAAACTCAATAAAATCGACGAACTGATTCCTTTCTGGGAAGCCAATACCATTTTCCTTTTTGACCGCAAATTGGGGAAAGATCAGATTGCATGTATTGACGTAAGCACCGGCGAACTTCTCTGGACAACCAATATTTATCAGGACCTGAGTGAAGACGTCGTCATGTTCATCCCCGAACTGGATGGATTTGCCATTACATTGAAAGAAAAACTCGTATTCATCAAAACCCGCACCGGAGAAGAAAAATGGTCGACCAGCAAATTCAAAGGCGTTGTAGGTAAAACCCTCTTTACTGAAGATGGTTATCTGGTGATGGTCAACTTCATGCCCGACTGGATCAGTGCTTTGTTTGGTGGTTTCAAAAACCAGATCATGAAACTGGATCCGAAAAACGGGGATATTATTTGGGAAAACACCTATATCGGACGTGCCGAACGCAAAGTTATTTCGAAAGAATTTCTGTATGATCTGAGCATGCAAAACAACAAGGTCTTCCTACGCCTGAATGGTTTGCAGGTGTATGACTACAAAACCGGCGCCACCCTGTGGTCTGCAGCCTTTGATTTCACTCCTGAGAAACTTGTTGGCAAACCTGCCGGAGCCAAAAAATTTGGCATCTACCATGCCGTTGCTGATCCGATTATCTCCGGCCAGGATGTGTATGTGCTTGATATGGTCAGCAAAAGAAGTCAGTATGTAAAAAAATATGACCTGAATTCAGGCCGTTTGCTTTGGACTTCACCTGAAATCAAAGAAGCACGTGCCATTCCGAATATGTACCTCGATGGCGATCATATCGTTCTGCAGATTGGCGGACGCGTTGAAGCACAGGCATATATTTACAAACGCCAAAACAATGCCGACGGAAGTGTTACCATCATTGAAGAATGGAAGGTATGGTTCCCCGAAGTAAAACCTTTTGGTGTACAGGCATTTAACACAAAAGACGGATCTCAGGCCTGGGAATCAGAACGATTCAAAAAAGGTATCACAAATATGATCTTCGACGATGGCAATCTGATTGTCTGCAGCGGAAAAGCCCTGTATTCGATCGATAGCAAAACCGGAAACGAGAAATTTGAAGTGCCTGTAACCAATGGCGGAGTTGGTGAAGCAACAATCATTAGCAAATACAACGGCATGATCGTGGTTGTTGGTGAAAAAGGAATTTCAACCTTCAGTCCGAAAGATGGCGCAGTAATCGCCAGTGGAAAATACAGAACATCAGAAGTTGATGCCTATTTCAACGATATCATGATGATGAAAACTGCTAAAGCAGATATCGCAGCTTTCGATCTGAACACCTGTAATTACCTCGAATTTAAAGCCCGGACAGGTGCTATAACCACCCTCTCGACAGACGGAAGCTTTGTTTATGTTTACGAAAAGAAAACAGTTACCAAACTGAAAACCAGGAAATAACAATCAATTAGATTAA
>CAZVKW010000225.1:0-3377 GCA_964627945.1 uncultured Lentimicrobiaceae bacterium | reverse complement strand
ATCTGGTAATAATTCCCTATTAAGGTATATTTCTGAAATTTGAAATCATATTAAAAACTAAAAATCTATGAAAAAACATTTACGCTATTTTACAATCATTCTTGCCTTAGGGATCAATTTAATAGTTTACTCACAACAATCTGTTTCACTTCGTATAATTAAAACCGGAGATGAAGGCGGTGTTGATATTTCTATTGATGATGGTGAGTTTGAAAATGATGTTATTGACAAATTCAACGATGACGATCTTGATATGGGATGGGAAGGTGAAGACCTAAATATCATGACAACATTTTTACGTTATCAAAATGTTGGTATTCCTCAGGGAGCAACTATCGATTCAGCTTTCATTAATTTTTATGCTCATGAAGATGAAGCTGATGAAGCCAGAATTACAATTTTTGCTGAAGCAACTGATAATTCTGCATTATTTGTTGAAACGGAAACAATCACCAGCCGTGTCTGGACCAACGCCTCTATATCATGGACAATTACTGAACCATGGGTTATGTGGCAACCTTACCGGACACCTGAACTTAAAAGTCTGATTCAGGAGGTAGTAAACCGTCAGAATTGGTCAGATGGAAACTCGCTTACACTCTTTTTCAGAGGAGAAGATCAGGGAGCAAGTCTACTTGACAATGCACGTGATTTCGAGTCTTTTGAAAACATTGAAGACCCTGATGATGGTGGTGATGGATTACATCATCCAGAACGAATTCCTGAGCTTGTAGTATATTATACCATTACAACCCATGTCGTTGAAGCCGTTATTGAAACAACGGGTGATGAAGGTGGTGTTGCTATTTCATATGATGATGGTGAATTTGAAAACGATGTTATTGACAAATTTAATGATGATGATCTGGATATGGGATGGGAAGGTGAGGACCTGAATATTATGACTACATTCCTCCGTTTCAGAAATATTCAGATACCTCAACATGCAAACATTGAATCTGCTTATATTCATTTCTATGCGCATGAGGACGAAGCTGATGAAGCAAGGATAACTATTTTTGGTGAAGCAACCGACAACTCTCCGATTTTTGTTGAAACAGAACTCATTAACGACCGCACCTGGACTACTGCATCTGTTCCATGGACAATTACTGAGGAGTGGTCAATCTGGCAACCATATGTTACACCCGATCTTAAGAATCTAATTCAGGAGATCGTTAGCCGCTCAGGTTGGGCAAATGGCAATGCGCTTACACTTTTTTTCAGGGGAGAGGATCAGGGCGCCAGCCTGCTTGATAACGCAAGAGATTTTGAGTCATTCGAAAACATAGAAGATCCTGAAGATGGTGGTGATGGTTTACATCATCCTGAAAGAATTCCACGACTGGTTATCACATATTCGGGTTATACATCAATTAATGACTTCACAAACCAGAAGTTGAATGAGTTGATGGTATACCCATCTGTCAGCAACAATGGCTTATTTACAATTTATACCGATAATGATGAAAACCATCTTATCGAGGTTTATAATAGCGCAGGTGCAAGAATAAACTCATTTGAACAGAGTACCAAAAAAATCGAATTGGACCTATCAAGTTTTGGAAACGGATTCTTTGTTGTTAGAGTAACTTCAGGGAATCAACAATCATTTTGCAAACTTATAAAACTTTAGTCCGCTTTTTAACAAGGTTCGGTCTGACGGTAAACCATTGCTTGTCAGACCGTTTCCTTTTATATCAAAAGATTATGAAACTATTATTGTATCCTTTTCAAATCATTTTACTGATATTTTTTTTTATCACTTTTCTACATATTCCAATTAAGGCTCAGCAGAACAATCAAATAAATGGAAAAGTTGTGGAAGCTAGCAATGGAAAGGCCTTACCGGGAGCCTCTGTAACAATTGTAACTTCAAAAAGAAACTGCATCACAGATCAGGACGGGATTTTTAAAATTGACGATATCCTTGATCCAACTGTTACTTTATTGGTGCGATTTATTGGCTACAAAGATGTAACATTATTGGTTGATTTCAGTAAAAATTCGAATCCATATTTGAAAATACGGATGGTTGAAGTTTCATCCGAACTTAAGCAAATAGAAGTTATCGGAAAGGCAGAAGGACAGCAGAAAGCCTTTACCATTCAAAAAGAAGCCTCAAATATTAAAAATATTGTGTCAGCCGAACAAATCAGGCAGTTTCCTGATGTGAATGCAGCAGAAGTGGTTCAACGTATTCCTGGAATTACAATTCAAAGAGATCAGGGAGAAGGACGATATGTGCAGTTGCGCGGTACTTCACCAGAGTTCACCAATTTCAGCATCAATGGAGAACAGATTTCATCACCAGAAAGTGGGGCACGTTATGTAGGTCTTGATGTAATCGCAGCAGATCAGATAGATCTAATTGAGGTAACCAAAGTAATAACCCCGGATATGGATGGTGATGGAATTGCAGGAAATATAAATATAATCACCAAATCGGCTTCAGACACTATTCCTGATATAGCAGCATCAATGTCCGGAGGATACAATAATCTTATGAAAACCGGAAATTACCAGCTACAGTTTTCTTATGGTCAGCGTGTAAAGAAGTTTGGTTTTCAAATCAATGCTAGCTATTTTAAAAACAATCAGGGCTCGCACAATATGGAATACGATTACACAAGGGGGCCAATACTGGGACAGGCTCAGGACAGTACGGAAGGAGAAAATTTCTATATCCTGTACAAGGATATTGAACTACGGCATTACACCATAACACGGGAACGCATTGGCCTAAGCGCAAATCTTGATTTTAAGCCAAATATGTATAATACGTACTATTTAAGAAGTATGTTCAATCTATTTTCAGATAATGAACAAAGAAGGCGTATTCAATATGAGTTTTCCGACGCGAATGATCTGGTCACATACCGCGAAGCAGATATTACCCGCGATCTCAAAGACAGGATTAAAAACCAAACAATTAGAACAATCAACCTTGGGGCCGAACACCAATTCAAAAATAACGCAAAACTTGACTATGAAGTCAGCTGGTCAGAAGCCACTGAAAATCAACCAGACAGAATGGAAACCTCGTTCGATAATGGCGGAATAACAATGGTAATTGATAAAACAGACCCAAAATGGCCCTTGGTAACATTTCCTTATGTATCAGATTCGATTGATGCCTACACCTGGAAAAACTACGAATTTAACGATCTTATGTTCTTCAAATCGACTGTTAAGGACCAAAATTATACAGCAAAAATAAATTTAACATTACCATATCAACTAAAAACAAGTGGCGATGGTTTTATAAAGACGGGATTCAAAATCAGAACAAAAAACAAAACGCGAGACCATGAAGTTCAGGTATTTAGGGTCTGCTGAAAAACACTTCAATTCAGATTATTGATAAGCACTGTACG
>CAZVKW010000224.1:0-3378 GCA_964627945.1 uncultured Lentimicrobiaceae bacterium | reverse complement strand
TTTTGATGTCGTCGCCATGGGGAGATATCCTTATACCGGTTTTTGGGCGAAACTGAGTCAAAGAGATCGGGAAATTGTTTACGAAAGTCTGTATCGTATCGGGATTCAGGAATTCAACAAACGAACCTTCATTACCCTAAGCGACGGCGAAAAACAAAAAGTAATGATTGCCAAGGCATTGGCCCAAGATACCCCGATCATCTTATTGGATGAACCGGCTGCATTTCTCGATTATCCAAGCAAGATTGAATTGATGCATCTGATGCAACAACTTGTGAATGAGCACCATAAAACGGTGCTTTATTCCACCCATGATCTTGATCTCGTACTTCATACAGCTGACAGACTATGGCTTGCAGGAAAGGGAAAACCTTTGGTTTCAGGGATTCCTGAGCAACTGGTACTTGACGGTTTCATTGAGGCATATTTCACCAGGGATTCTCTGATTTTTGATCCATACAAAGCCCAGTTTTTATCCGCGAACAAGCCAAAACGTTCTATCGGACTCCAGACTGAGGGTCTTGTCGGAATCTGGATTCGGAATGCACTTGAGCGAAAAGGCTATGTAGTTGAAAATGTGCATCCTTCAATGAATATTTCTCTGACCGATAAATTGATTCACCTGACAATTGAAGATAAATCCCAGGCAATAAACAGCATCGAAGAACTTCTTCAAACACTTATACGCCATGAAAAAGTCAATATGTAGCAAGCTTGCGGCGCTAATCCTCGTTTCAGTCACTTTAACATTCTGCAATCCTATGAAACAGAAGGTAGATATGATTGTGTACAATGCAAAAGTGTACACTGCCGATCAGAATTTTTCCACTTTTGAAGCATTTGCTGTGGACGACGGAAGGTTTCTGGCTTTGGGAACAAACCGTGAGATTCAGGCTAAGTTTTTATCCGACAAGATGATAGATGCAGAAAGTAAAGCTGTCTATCCGGGATTTATAGATGGACATTGTCATTTTTTCGGATTTGGTGAGAATATCATCCGCTATGCTGATCTCGCTGGATCGAAAAGTGTGGAAGAAATTGTTGAACGTCTGAAAATGCATCAGGAAACCTATCCTTCGGATTGGATTCTGGGTAGGGGATGGGATCAGAATTTATGGATAACGAAGGAATTTCCTGATAATGAAATACTTGAAAAAGCCTTTCCAGGTAGGAATGTATATTTGATTCGCATCGACGGACATGCTGCTTTGGTCAGTCGTGAAGCGCTCAAACTCGCTGGAATAAACCGGAATTACAAAATTCAAGGGGGCGAAGTAATACTGAATCGTAATGGCAAGGCCTCCGGAGTTTTATTGGACAATGCCATGGATGCCGTGCGAGATCTGATTCCACCACTTACAACTGCTGAAAGGGAACGCGCACTGCTCGAAGCCCAGCAAAAGTGTTTCGAGGCCGGACTTACTGGTATTACAGATGCTGGTTTACCCTATTATATAATTGATCTGGTGGATGCCATGCAGTTACAGAAACGCCTGAAAATGAAGATGAACATCATGATCAATCCTGATTCTGTGACTTTAAGACGATTTTTTGCTTCCGGGCCTTTGCTGCGTGAACATTTGAGTGTGAGATCTGTGAAACTCTATGCCGATGGCGCTTTGGGAAGCAGGGGTGCCAAATTGCTGCTTCCATACAGCGATGCTCCAGGCAAAACCGGTATGATACTCAACGATACCAATTATTACCACAAAATCTGTGAAGATGCCCTAAAAGCTGGTTTTCAGGTGAATGTACATGCCATTGGCGATTCGGCAAATCGCTTGATACTGAATATCTTCGGACAGTTTCTGAAAGATAAAAATGATCTTCGCTGGCGCATTGAACATGCGCAGGTTATTGATCCTGAGGACTTTGAATTATTCGGGAAATACTCCATCATTCCATCCGTTCAAAGTACACATTGCACATCAGATATGGGATGGGCCGATGAACGACTCGGCGAAACAAGAATTAAATCTGCCTATGCGCAGAAGCAATTACTGGAACAGAATGGCTGGATTGTAAACGGAACAGATTTCCCGATCGAAAGTATTTCACCTATCAAGACATTTTATGCTGCCGTAGCGCGTAAGGATGCCGATGGACATCCGTTTGGCGGATTTCAGATGGAGAATTCACTCAGTCGAAAGGAGGCATTGTATTCAGTTACACTCTGGCCGGCCAAAGGAGCCTTTGAAGAAGCTGTGAAGGGAAGCATTGAAGTGAGTAAATATGCTGATTTCGTGATACTTGATCAGGATATCATGCAAATTGATGAGTCAGAAATTCTTAAAACGAAGGTTGTTCAGACCGTTGTTTCGGGAGAAATTGTATTTTGATTCCTTCGAAAAGCCCTGCTGATATTCAGTTCTTTACGAGGTACTTTTTAAAAAATCCCGTTTTTAGCTTGTAAATCACATTTCTTTGCTATCTTTGCAAACGAAAATGGACCCGTAGCATAATGGATAGTGCATCTGACTACGGATCAGAAGGTTGGGGGTTCGAGTCTCTCCGGGTTCACTTGATAATAAGCCACTTACAAAGTAATATTTGAAAGTGGCTTTTTCTTTAGCAAACAATTTAGCGACCTTCTTGACTAAACTATTTCTTATCCAAGTGCTTTATTTCCTGTCGTTTTATTACGATATATACAGTATTATATATTGAAATACTTTTGAATCAATGCATATAATCTGGATTTACTAATAGGTTTTGTGAGATATTCGTTGCATCCTGCTGCAATTGCTTTTTCACGGTCACCTGATAGTCCAAACGCTGTTTGGGCAATAATGATAACATCATTGTTAAAGTGGCGTATTTGGCGGCTTGCTTCATAACCGTTCATTAATGGCATTTGAATATCCATCAGGATTAAATCAATATCGGGGATGTTCCGGCAAATTTCAATTCCTTCGATGCCGTTTCTCGCTTTTATAACTTCATTGCTAAAATCAGTGACGTTTATCGAAATCAACTTTTCTGATGTTTCATCGTCTTCTACAATTAATATTTTAAGTTTATTGGCATTACTTTCTGCATTATCAACCGGAGCAACAATATTACTTTTGGTTTTTTCAATAGGTGTTGTGTTGTAAGGTAAGGTGAAATAAAATGTTGAGCCGAGACCCTCTTCGCTTTCAACCCAGATTTTGCCCCCAAGCATTTCGACGTATGATTTCGTAATTGCAAGACCAAGACCAGCTCCCTGCCGAGCTTTTGTATCTTCAATATCGGCTTGTATAAAACGTTCGAAAATGGCTTCCTGCCTGTCTTTTGGAATGCCTATACCAGTATCTCTCACGTAAAATTCAAGATATTCACCTCTTTTAAAATACCCAAATTCTATTGAACCTTCATCGGTATATTTGATAGCATTTT
>CAZVKW010000223.1:0-3379 GCA_964627945.1 uncultured Lentimicrobiaceae bacterium | reverse complement strand
TTCATGATGGGTGATAACAAATTACTGATTGTTGCCAATAATTTTAACACAAACCGATATGGAATCACCATCATGGGGCATTACAATCCTCCGATTGTTGATGCGGATCATGACGGCATAGCAGATACTGATGACGATTATCCGACTGACCCTCTTCGAGCATTCGATAACTATTTTCCCGCTGCAGGATATGGAAGTCTGGCATATGAAGATTTGTGGCCGGGCAAAGGAGATTATGATTTTAACGATCTGGTTGTTGATTACCGTTTCCATACTGTAACGAACGGACAAAACAAAGTAGTCGATATTACTGCAAGCTTTGTCAGCAAAGCGAGTGGTGCTTCTCTTGAAAACGGATTTGGATTTTCATTACCGGAAGCTAGTACCATGCTTAAATCAAATGAATCAAATCTACTTGTAACAGGATCAGATATCAGCGAGAATTTCATAACACTCAATTCTTCCGGACACGAAAGTGGGCAAAGTAAACCAACCATTATCGTATATGACAATGTATTCAATCTTTTACCACATCCAGGAATAGGAATGGGTGTAAATACAACGCCAACTGCACCTTTCGTTGATTTTGATACAATTCAATTAACGATCAGACCAACAATACCGGTAACAATTTCTGATTTCTCACTTATTTCATGGAATCCTTTCCTGATTGTGAATAAAAACAGGGGACATGAAATCCATCTGAGAGGCTACTCAATTACCGATTTGGGAAGTAACAGTTACTTTGGACAATGGGAAGATGCAAGCAATATTTTAACCGGTCAAACCTTCAAAACTGCACTAAATTTGCCATGGGCGATTGATATTCCGGCTGAATTCAAATGGCCTGTTGAAAAGGTAGAAATAACTCAGGCACATCTTAAATTTGCTGCCTGGGCCGAAAGTTCGGGAAGTCAGTATCCTGATTGGTACTCAAACGCTTCCGGTTATCGAAATAGTGCAAATATTTACGTAATACCTTAGCTAGATAATACTAACAGACTATTGATGCAGATGGGTGGAAGGGCTATATAAGTGATACTCGAAGACATGAAAACCTATCCAGAATTACCTTCAATACCTGCTTATCCGGGCAAAACGAAATAGAAGAGTAAAAGGCTGATTCCAACGGAATCAGCCTTTTTTGTTTACGATTTGTTTGTAATATTCATTTTCAGGGTTTTGGCTATGGCATTGCAAATGCCAATCAATGAACCTTTCGTTGCAATCGAGATGGATTCAGAGGAACAAGTAAAGCCCGATGAATGTTGTTCATTTTAGCTTACTATTTTAATGTTAAATGCTCCGTTATTAGTTGCTCCATAAATACTCAACCAAATCGGTAAATACATTTCTGTACCCCTGGCTTTTGAGATATCACCGAGGTCAAGAATATTTTGATCCAGCCAACCAAATGATTTTAATATTTCCTTCACTTTTTCTTTTGCATCACCATCATTGCCACATATAAAAGTGCTATGATCGCCACCGTTTATCATAGCAGGATTTACCATTAGTCCACACCACATTGTGTTTAAGGCTTTTACAACTTTCGTTTGAGGGAATAACTTTTGAATTTCTTCTCCAAGTGAATTGGTATTTACAATCGAAAGAGATGGAGGCATTCCATTTGAAAAGTCAAGAGGATTGGCAATGTCTACGATTATTTTTCCATTTAGATTTTTCTCACCTGCCATTGTAAATGCTACAATTGAACCAAGGCCTGCTGTGCAATTGAAAATGATTTCTCCAAATTCTGCGGCATCAGCAAATGTTCCTGCACTTGCCTTTCCATTGTGTTTTGTAACAAAAGCATTTGCTTTTTCGTTGTCGGCTGTTCTGGAACCCATCATTATTGAGTGTCCCATTTCAATTAATTTTGAACCGATGGTGTCTCCAACATTGCCGGTTCCTAATACTGCTATTTTCATAATTCTATTTTTTTTGTTTTTAAATTAGGATACAAAGATGACTAGAATCTCTCTACAACCGTGCAAACAATTTCAAAGTAGGTAATCCATTCGCTCGTTTTAACAATTTGATAATTTCAAACGTTTAATTTTTTTTGCAAGCTGTTGCTCACCCGAAAGGGGTTGCACGGCAGCAACTTCGGTTTTTTTTGGTAAATGGCATTGCAAATGCCAAACAATGAACCCTTCGTTGCAAACGAGGGTGAGTTGCATGGATAGCAAAATTGCAAATGTCTCCCAAAACAGCTTAACAGACTTTATGGAATATCCGTTTTGCTATTTATGGCTGTTTGATTCAATTACCGTAAAATTTATCGGCAGCCCATTTGACAGGATTGTTCAGGATATAATTCGATATGTTGTGATACGCAAGATCGTTTCGGATGATGTGTTCGTAATAGTTTCGCTGCCACAATTTTCCCATTATTTCATTTCTTTCTTTGAATATATTTAAGCATTCGTTAAAAACGATTGATTTATACGCTCCGACGATATCTCCGATAGTTGATTCACCCGTCGGGGCAACCTTCACGGTTGCCCTTTCTTCTGTTGGGGCAACCGTGAAGGTTGCCCTATCGTCTATTGGGGCAAGTGCCCCGACAGTATTTAAAATGATAATTCCGTGCATATGATTCGGCATTATCTGAAATACATCTAATTCAATCATTGTAAATCGTTCCGGCAATTTACTCCATTCATTGTATGCTATTTCACCGAATTCATTTAAAATCATTTCCGTATTTTCGATTGTACCGAAAATACACTTCATATCTTTCGTACATATCGTAATAAAATACGCACCGGCCTGTGCATAATCATATCCTTTCAAACGGATCGACCTGCGATGATGTATCCGGGGGTCATACTTCATTTTCTACGATTATTAACCTTCAACTTTCATTTTCTCTTTCGTCAAATCTGGTTTTCGAGCGCGCTTTAAGCGCGTATTTTATGCCTTTTCATCACAAACTTAACAATATTAGAGCTATCGAAAATGGGTTTCCGAAACATTTGCTGCCAGATAGAATCCATTTTTATTGTTTATTTCTGATATTGCAGAATCGGAATTGCTTACCTTCAATGTCTGATTCGAAAGATATGATTGAAAACAACAGGCTTGAACAATCTTTCGGACCCGTGGGCACAACGGCTGGTACGATTGTGTTTGCTGCGGGATTGATTTTATCGTTTACTCACATAAGCGGATTGATCCTCATTCTGATTGGTGCATTTGTCGGATTTTCGAACACATCGGTTCAGATAGATGATGAAAAGAATCGCGTCAGATATTCGAATAATTTGTTTGGTTTTATCAGGACGGGGCAATGGCTTCTTCTTCAGCCTGCAATGAAGCTTGGAATAAAAGAATCAAATGTTGTATGGCGCAGCTATAGCAGTGGAAGCCGTGC
>CAZVKW010000222.1:0-3387 GCA_964627945.1 uncultured Lentimicrobiaceae bacterium | reverse complement strand
TCCGCTTTCGTGAAAATGGATCAATTTCCAGTCACACTAAACGGAAAAGTAGATCGCAAAGTGTTACCAATGCCTGATGAAACTATTAGCCAGGTATCTTCTAATCGTGCTGCACCAGCAAGTGAAAAAGAAAAAAAACTGGTAATGATCTGGTCTGAAGTTTTAAGAATTGAAAACATCGGCATTACAGATAATTTCTTTGAGTTGGGCGGAAATTCACTGGTTGCCGCCATGTTGATCACCAGAATCAACAAGGTCTTCAATATTCATTTACCCATGCGGGTGCTGTTTAAAAACCAGACTATTGAAGAAATTGCTAAAGAAATTGAGAAGCAAAAGCCATTAATGGATGCATCTGGTTCAGAACAAACCATCCCCCATGTTGACAACGAATCAGGTGTTTACCCACTTTCGCCCGGACAGAAAAGACTTTGGTTTCTTGAAAATTTTGAACCGGGAGGAAGGGCGTACAACATGCCATTTGATTACAGTATCAAGGGCGAATTGGATGAAGTTATACTGGAGAAAAGTATCGGTACACTAATAAACAGACACGAATCACTAAGAACAGTTTTTGCAATCGTAGATGGTGAGCCTTTCCAGAAAATACCCGAATACACTCCATTCCGGTTAGCTGTTGAAAATCTTGAACACCTGACTGAAGAGAAAAAAATCATTGAATCAGATAAATTTTCTTCTGAAAATGAGATGCATATTTTTGATTTGGAAACAAGTCCGCTTTTTATCTGTAAACTGCTGAAACTATCATCAACTGAATGGATACTCTTGATGAATATGCACCATTCAATTACCGATGGATGGTCAATGAAAATATTGGTTGATGAACTGGGTCTGATTTATACTACATTGAAAGAACATAAACCGGTGAACCTCCCTGTATTACCAATAACCTATCCTGACTTTGCCATCTGGCAGAACGATTGGTTAAAGAGTGACGAATGCAAGAAGCAACTTGATTTCTGGGTCAAAGAGCTAAAAGGTGCACCCGAATTACTTCAGCTTCCAACGGATTTTCAACGCCCAAAAAGTCAAACATACAATGGCGATGAGGTTCAATTCACCATCGACTCAGAACTAACCAAACAATTACAATCTTTTAGTCAGCAAAACAACGGATCTCTTTTTGTTACACTGCTTAGTGTTTTTAACACACTGATTTACAGATATACTTCACAGGAAGAGTTTGTGATTGGAATTCCCATCTCCGGTAGAATTTACGAAGAACAGGAATCGCTGGTCGGAATGATTATCAATAATTTTCCGTTACGGGTAACTCCCCTTGACAATATGACGTTTCCGGAAATGTACGAAATGTGCTTGAAAAAATTCCATCTCTCTTATGACAACCAGATATTACCCTTCGCACGCATAATAGAGGAACTTAAAGTTACAAGAACAACAAATAGATCTGCCCTTTTTCAGGTGATGTTTAACTTGTTGGACATGTTTGACGAAGAAATTTCCCTCGGTGGTTCAACAATGGAAATGATCGACAAGAGACGACATATTGCCCAGTTTGATTTTTCATTACACATTTATGAAACGAAAAGCAGCCTGAATTGTGTTCTCGAATACAATACCAATCTGTTTAAAAGGAGCCGTATTGAACGTATGGCTGGACATTTTACTGAGCTGGCTAAAAGCCTCATGAACGAACCGGGACAAAAAATCAGGAAAATCCAGCTACTTACTGAGAATGAAAAACAACTTATCCTGAAAAAATGGAATGCAACTACGGTTGAATTTCCGAGAGAAAAGTGTATTCATCAACTTTTTGAAGAACAGGTATTAAGAACTCCGGAGGCGATAGCAATAAGCGACGACCGGAAGCAAGTCACTTACACACAACTGAATGAAAATGCCAACAAACTGGCCCGGTATCTGCACAACTGCGGTGCAAAAGAAGGTGCGCTGGTGAGCATCTTTATGGAACGAAGTACCAATATACTGGTGGCGCTGCTTGCTGTACTAAAAGCAGGATGTACCTATATTCCATTAGATCCTATATATCCGAAAGACAGGATTGCGCTTATCCTGGAGGATAGTAATCCTGTGTTAATGATCACTGAAAAAAGGCTGCTGGAAAGTCTGCCAAAAACTGAAACCAGGAACATTTTCATCGAAGAGGCGGAAGCTTACCAGGATTATTCAGGAGAGAATGCCAGTTTTTCTGTCACTCCGAATACTGTTGCCTATTTGATCTACACATCAGGATCGACTGGAAAGCCCAAAGGTGTTCAGATCGAGCACTTCTCTTTGGTGAATTTCCTGGCCTCCATGGCCAAAAAGCCTGGTATCACTTCAGAAGATGTAATGCTGGCAGTTACCACCATCTCATTCGACATTGCCGGACTCGAAATGTACCTTCCCATTCTTTGCGGAGCAAAGATCTTCATTGCAAGTCAGGAAACATCAATGAACCCTGATTTACTCATCCAAAAAATTGAAGAGTTGCAGGCCACCATTTTGCAGGCAACACCAGTTACTTTCAGAATGTTGAATTCAGCCGAATGGAACGGGTCAAAAAAACTAAAAATACTTTGTGGAGGGGAAGCCATGCCCAAAGAACTGGCTTATGATCTGACCAATAAATGTGGTGAACTTTGGAATATGTATGGGCCAACTGAGACAACAGTATGGTCAACCGTTGAAAAAGTCGAGGTAGACGAAAACGACAAAACTGGTTATGTAAATCTGGGCAAACCTATCGACAATACGTATATCTACATCTTAAATACTGAATTCCAGCCGGTACCAATCGGATATCCGGGTGAATTATTTATTGGAGGCGATGGCCTGGCAAGAGGTTATTTTAATCTCCCGGATTTGACAAAAGAGAAGTTTCTGCCCGACCCTTATTCGGATAAACCCGGCGCCCGTATGTATCGCACCGGTGATTTGGTTCAACAAACTGAATCAGGTAAAATTGAATTTTTGAACAGGGTTGATTCTCAAGTTAAAATTCGGGGTTTCAGAATCGAACTTGGAGAGATCGAATCAGCCATTTCTCAATTTGATGCCATCAAAGACAATGTAGTGATTGTCAGGGAAGATACACCAGGAGACAAGAAGCTGGTAGCCTATATTGTTCAAAAGGACAACCGGGAAACTGATATTACAGAACTCCGTCAGTTCCTCAAAACCAAGATCCCCGATTACATGGTTCCATCGTCCTTTGTCTTTATCGACCAGTTTCCGCTGACGCCCAATGGAAAAATTGATCGCAAAGTACTTCCATCACCTCTTGAATCGGCCACGCAGCAGGCAAAAACCTATCTGGAACCACAAACAGAAATGGAAAGAAAACTTGCAAGAATCTGGTCTGATGTGCTTAAAATTCAGCAAATTGGAATTGATGAGAACTTT
>CAZVKW010000221.1:0-3427 GCA_964627945.1 uncultured Lentimicrobiaceae bacterium | reverse complement strand
GAAATATTCTGAATCTGCTCCATCAACCACCTGCCTTCCTCCTGTTTTAGTTGAATCACCAGATTCTGCTTTTTATTCACGAAAGTAAGTTCTGCCATTTCGTAGGTCTGATTTTTTTTCTTACGGGTATAATAACGAACCGAAGGAATTGCACCCAACCAGACGACTTTCACACCGGGACTTGCCGCTTCATACTCGTGATGATCTATTGTATACCGGATAAGATTGGGAAGGGCGGTTGTTCGTGGTACTTTAAAATCGAACCAATCGGATAATGGAATATCAAAACCATTGCCATGCATATAATTGAAGATCGATTTCCGCAGTCCCTCACTGAACAGCTCGTGATTTGCTCCCGTAGGATCACTATGAATCAAATCGTTATTGGCAAATGTTCCGGGCGCTTTATTTTCAATTTTCGCCTTAAACTTCGCAGGATTCAGCCCTATCGGACTGTGGGCTGTCATGGCAAACTGGTGCCAGAATCCCGACTGAACCACGCCTGCTTCGAATAATTGTCTTACCACTTCCAGCGAATCGATGGTTTCCTGTGCAGTTTGGGTTGGAAACCCATACATCAGGTAGGCATGAACCATAATCCCTGCCCGGGTAAAATTATCGGTCACTTTTGCTACCTTGGCAACGCTTACTCCCTTGTTGATCATCCCAAGCAAACGGTCGGAAGCCACCTCCAATCCGCCGGAAACAGCAATACAGCCGGAGGCTTTAAGCAAATAACAGAGATCGTAGGTAAAACTCTTTTCGAACCGGATGTTGGTCCACCACACCAAGGTAAGTTTGCGTCGGATAATTTCCAGAGCAAGAGCTCTCATCAGTGCCGGAGGAGCAGCTTCGTCGACAAAATGGAACCCGATTTGGCCAGTTTGGAGAATCATCTCTTCGATCCGATTACACAGCATTTGAACTGTATTTGGTTCGTAGCGACTGATATAATCGAGAGAGGTATCGCAGAATGTGCATCGCCCCCAATAACAACCATGCGCCAGGGTGAGTTTATTCCACCTTCCATCGCTCCAGAGCCGGTGCATCGGATTAACGATTTCGATCACCGAAAGGTAACGATCCAATTGAAAACCTGAATAGTCGGGAGTTCCGGTTTCGGATTGCGAAAAGTCTTTTTGTGTTGAGCCGTCAAAATAGATCACCTGTCCATTTTCGCACGTGAAGGTCCGTTTTAAATCAGTCTTACTTCTTTCGCCATCGAGGTATTCAATCAGATTGAGAAAAGGGGCTTCTCCATCGTCAATAGTTATGAAATCGACGTAGTTGAATACACGAGGATCGGTCAGGGAGCGCAGTTCGGTGTTGGGAAAACCTCCGCCCATTACGATTTTCAGATCAGGAATATATTTTTTGATCCACTGTCCGCATTTCAGGGCACAATACAGATTTCCCGGAAAGGGTACCGAAAATGCGACAAGTGTAGGTTCAAAAGATTCGATTTTCCCCCTTAGCAAACCAAGCAGAATGGTATCGATAAAGCTGTCAGGGGCAAGCAAAGCGCTGTCAATCTCATCGAAAGTAGCTGCTGATCTGCCCAGTCGTTCAGCGTAGCGGCTAAAACCAAAATGGGGATCGACGCCCTCGAGAATCAGGTCAGAAAGGTCTTCGAGGTATAGGGTAGCCAGATGTTTTGCCTTATCGTGTATTCCCATGGTTCCGAATGCCCATTCCAGGTCTTCGGTTGTCTCAAAACGAGAAGCCTCAGGTAAATAATCACCATCACAAATCAGGTGTGCCAACAGGCTGTTCTTCCCCTGCAAAAACGCGATCACCTGGTCAATTGTTTGAATATAGTTTGCACTCATTTTGAAGATCCGCTCGCCGTTTGGTGACAACGGCGGATTTTTTACTTCAATTTCGTTGAAAAGATGAGTAAGGCCTTCAGTAGAAAACAGCGCCAAAATCGTCTCTATACCCAGATCACACTGGTCCGACATTATTAATTTAGTATTCAAAAACCCTTTCAGATAAGCCGTTGCAGGGTAGGGCGTATTCAACTGGGTAAATGGCGGAGTTACCAATAATACTTTTTGTGTCACAAGTTGGATTTTAGCGATTTGTAAAAGTAATATTTCGAAGGCAATGTTTGTGGGGAGGTGTCTTCATATCCCGAAAATATTGAACCTGATGAATAAAACTTCCACTGCGCACTAAATTTGCTTAGAAATGCACTAATTTTATCCTTATAAAGCCTTTAGCCATGCAAACTAAATATTTAAACATTGCAGTTTTGTTATGTGTATGTGCATCAACAGCTTTCACACCTGAAGAGTTGCAAAACCGGAAGCCCTATGCCGCGGGGCGTTTTTATACCGGTAAACCTGAGGAATTGAAGGCCCACCTGCAACAGCTGTTTTCAAAATCTGTCAGGAAAAAATCTGAGAACACGCCCCTGGCGATCATTGTACCTCATGCCGGATATGTTTTCAGTGGCGAGGTCGCAGCCTCTGCTTTCAGCCAGATTGATCCCAACCGAAAATTTGAGCGTATTTTCATTATCGGATCAAGCCATACAAGCGCTTTTGAAGGGGCGTCGGTTTATTGCAATGGCCATTTCGAAACACCACTTGGTACGGTTCAGGTTGATCTTGACCTTGCCAAAAAACTGGTTAATGAAAACAGACTTCTGGTAAATAACCCTGAGGCACATCAATACGAACACAGCATTGAGGTTCAACTCCCGTTTTTACAGCACCATTTACGCTCAGACTTCAAGATTGTCCCTGTCGTTATTGGCTCTGCAACAATAGAGACTGCCAAAAAACTGGCTGAGATTTTCAAGCCGTATCTGAATGAAAATAATCTCTTTGTGATTAGCAGCGATTTTTCACATTATCCTGAATATCATGAAGCCCAGATAGCAGACCAATTAACAGCCGACGCCATTAAAACAAACAAGGCATCCAATCTCATTTCAGCCCTTGAAACCAACAATAAGAAACACATTCCTGAATTAGCCACCAGTCTTTGCGGATGGAGTTCTGTTCTGACCCTACTCTATATGACCGAACAGATGCCCGGAATAATAGTTGATCTCGTTGATTATAAAAACTCAGGTGATTCTTCCTATGGCGAAAAGAATCGCGTGGTCGGATACTGGGCCATCTCCTTTTCAAAGGTGAAACCTAAAAGTCAGGCCAATGAATTTTCTCTTAACGAGAATGACAAAAAGTTTCTGCTTAAACTCGCTCGTGAAACGATCTCAGAATATATCGAAAAGGAAACGATACCTCAAATTGATCCTGCCACCATGAGCGCAACCTTAAAAACACCCTGTGGGGCATTTGTCACACTCAATAAAAATCGCAATTTAAGAGGTTGCATTGGCCGTTTTGATGCCACCCTTCCACTCTGGAAAGTTGTTCAGAATATGGCCATCTCAGCGGCCACACAGGACTATCGC
>CAZVKW010000220.1:0-3428 GCA_964627945.1 uncultured Lentimicrobiaceae bacterium | reverse complement strand
TTCAAACATGAATACGAAGGACATTTTGATGAGCACGATCGTATAACACAAATTAAATCAAACAGATATCTTTTACAGATTCCGGTTTCTTTTCACTATTTGTTTTTACTGAAAAACAACTTTACACTTAGTGCCGGAATAGGAACTGAACTCGACATCTATAATCATCTGAAAGTCGATTTCCGGCGTACAACATCTTCTGATTCAATTAGCAGATCCGATCAGTTTACAAAAATTGAACAAACGAAACTGCTTAACAATCTGGTAATTACAGCAGGTCTCCACAAAAAGTGGAACTGGTTTTCAGTCGGGATACAGCCCTATATTGCTACCCAGCTTCAGGACGTCAGATATAAAGACAAAAAGACCTATTTTGGTGCTGATATCCGGTTTCTGTACCATTTTGGAGGAAACAGGAAACGGAAATAGTATTTTCTATTCAGTTGTGACAACCAGCTTGGCGCAAACAGGCAAATGATCTGAGAAATAGAAACCATTCTCATTAATTTTCATCGCCTTATAGCTTATGGCAGAAAGACGCTCATTGTAAAAAATAAAATCAATCAGTTCGTCATCCGTTGCATCGGCATTGAAACCCGTGAAAGTAACCTGCTGCTTCATTTCACTGTCTGCCACCTGCACCCTTGCATCCTTCAGTCCGGATTTATGTTCGCTCGACAATAGTTGATAAGCCTTTTCGGAAACCGGAGAATTAAAATCTCCCATCAATATAACTGCTTTTCCATCTGATAATTGAGCAATTTTTTTCAGAATCAAATCAGCACTCTTGAATCTGGCAGTCACACCCATATGATCGAAATGGGTGTTGAAAACGAACATTGTTTCCTTTGTTTTTCTGTCGCGCAGACAAGCCCAGGTCGAAATCCGTTCACAGGCAGCATCCCAGCCTTTTGATCCGGGAATATCAGGAGTCTCTGACAACCAGAATGTTCCTGAATTCACAAGTTCAAAAACTGAAGCCTTGAAAAACACAGGCGAATACTCACCTGCCGTTTTACCATCGAGCCGGCCAACACCTACAAACTGATAATCAGGCAAGGCCGACATAACGTCAAGAAGCTGTATATAAAGAACTTCCTGCAATCCAAAAATATCCGGATGCTGTTCCCGAAGAAAAGAAGCGACGGAATCTTTCCTGTATTCCCAGGCGTTTTTTCCATCTTCGGCAACATTTAAACGAATATTATAGGTCATCACATCATAACTTTTCTGTGCAGAAACGAATTGTGATATGAACAGCAAGACAAAAAGTATTTTTTTCATAGTTTATTGATTTACTTGACTTTATTTAATGAAATGCTGCTGAAAACCAAATCGTCAACAGCAATTTTACCGGATGGATGAAACAAGATTGTTCTTTCTTTACCGGGAAGAATATTTATAAAATTCTCTTCAAATCGGCCATCCGGATCATTGCACTGAAGCATCAAATCCTTGAGCAAACTGGTAGAAGAAAGTTTGAGCAAAACTCCGCTTTCTGTACTCGTTCTTTGTATAACTGGTTCAATATTATCGAGTTGTAAATCTTTGGGCTGATTGAAGAAATAGACCTTTGAAGCGATAACTTTCTCTTTTTCCAGAAGTTCAAAAAGCAAAAAAGAACGTTCGGGTGGGGCCATTTGATTGAAAAAACTCATTGGTCCTTTCAAAACCATTTCAGAAGTATTTGGATGTATCACCTGGTTTTTTGAAAGATATCCCAAACTATCCCCTGTAAAAGAGAACATTGACAAACGTAGATTCCCTACGATTCCACGTTTTAAATCGCTGATTACGAATATCTTCAGACTATCTTCATCCTTTTCAAATGATATCAATACATCGGAAAAGGCATCTTTCAGGCGATAATGCAAGGCTTTCCAACGGCCAAAATAATCGATCGATGACCATGAAATGGACGGCCAGCTGTCGTTCAGTTGCCAGTAAAGCGTTCCCATACAATACGGCATCTTTCGCCTTTGGGCTTCAATCGCTTTTGTAATTCCACCAGCCTGAAGCAACTGACTCACATACACATATTCATCCAGCATTTCCGGAACGGGATATTCCGCTTCCATATATTTGTCAATCAACAACTTCCCCCGTGCATTTTTTTGATGCGCCTGCAATTTCGGATCATCAAGTGAAAGGCTGATTGCATCCGTAAATGAAGCGATTGTTTCCATTGAAGGCATTCCCTGAAAGCCGAATTCACTCATAAACCGACCGACTTTCTCTTCATATTTTTCAAATGGCTGCTCGCCCCACCAGACACCCCAGTAATGGCTGTCGCCCTGCGTCATACTTTCGGCTCTTCCCCAACCTATTGAAGGCGAACTTGGCCAATAGGCTCTTGAAGGATCAAGTTTGGAAACTATGGCCGGAATACGTTTTTCAAAAAGTTCGAGATAACCATTCCAGATTGAGACAGAATCAGCATCAGTCCAGTTCAGCGATTGTTCCCATTGCCAGTTGTGAAATCCCTCGTCAACTTCATTATTCCCACACCAAAGTGCCAGTGAAGGATGAGAACGCAAGCGGATGACCTGCTCTCTGGCTTCCTGCTCCACATTTGTAAGAAACGCATTATCATAAGGATACATAGAACCTGCAAACATAAAATCTTGCCAGACAAGCAGACCCAGACTGTCACAGATTTCAAAAAAATCGTCATCCGGATATACGCCGCCACCCCACACACGCAACATATTCATATTGACAGAAGCCGCATCCTGCAATAGTTTCAGGTTCCTATCATGATTAATCCGTGTAACAAAATTATCCATCGGAACATAATTGCTTCCTTTTATAAAAAGTGGCCGGCCATTTACTTTGAAAAAAAACGCCCTGCCTTGTTTATCGGGTTTATCAACCAATTCGATCATCCGAATTCCAGTTACAACAGATTGTTTATCAATGATTTGATCTTTTTCAGAAATAGAAACCATAAATCGATACAATTCCTGCTTTCCGGCTCCGTTGGGCCACCAGAGACGAGGCTGGGGAATATTTACAGGTATTGAGATTTCATTCAAACCTTTCGTTAATGCTATTTCACTTTTCAGAAAGGACACAGAATCAACAGAAATGTCAATTGTAACAGTTTGTTGTTCAGGGCTTTCAATTTCTCCAACAAAAAGAAGAACAGCTTGTTTGGGATCAATACTAGCTGTAAGCACGGACATATTCCGGAGGATTGGATTCTTCCATCCAAAAAGTTCAATTTTTTCGGTAATTCCCATGGTTTTATACACCGGACCCCAGTCCCAACCCGACTGATACGGTGCCTTCCGACTGAAACAACGCTGTTCAGGGAAACGGAAAGGATAGGCTTTGGCTCTCTCCTTCTCGATACTATCAAGAGGGAAAAATTTCAATTTCAATGTGTTATCACCTTTCTTCAGCAACTTTTTAACAGGAAAATTCCA
>CAZVKW010000219.1:0-3430 GCA_964627945.1 uncultured Lentimicrobiaceae bacterium | reverse complement strand
TTTCGAGAAGGTAATTACGAAGTACACTCAGATAACTATCACCAAGATTTTTGTTTCGCTGGATCATTGCAACAATACGTGATTCAGTGGATGGGCCTTTGCTGGAATGATCGGAGTAATTGCTCTTAATACTTTCAAACACCAAACCCTTATCACACAAATCCGAGCCGGTTTCTTCCATCAGCAGCGCAGTGCTGAAATATGAAATCGGACGACGGATATAGGGTAGAATTGCAATAACCTTAGCATCAGGTTCCTCTTTTACCATTTCGGCTTTTATAAAATTGTAGTTGGTATTACCCAACACAATTTTGATTCGCAGATCTTCGACTACTTTCATATGAGGCTTTAGACGCATAAACAAAAGGCGACTGTTACCGATATAATAATACTGATCGAAGATATCTGTTCGGGGGATAATCATTTCTTTCAGCTGTTTGCCGGTTTCACTCTCGTGAAATTCAGGGAAGCAAAGTTTATCATTCCCATCCATGTATTCGAGCATGGCATCCAGACCGTTAAACCCGGCATGTTTAAAGAACTCTTTGAGGTTATCTTCCTGATATTTGAAAAGGCCTTTTACCTTTTCGGTTTCGGTGCGTTTGAAACCATCGTTCATGATTTGAACATTCAGCAAATCAAATCCGTACCAATACGCCAGGTGAATTTCAGCAGACTGTGCCAGCTTCAGCAATTTAGCCATTGCCTTTGCGATTTCTTCAGCAGATGGTAAAGGAGTAGGATCATAATCCGGAACAAAAATTTGATCCGGACTAGAATCATAAAACGACTGAAGTTTATCGTGCATGGCTGCACCAAGGACGGGACGTAGAAACTCACGATCAACAGTTTCCAGCACCGGTTTCAGTACTTCTAAATCGACGGAAGAACTAATTTTTAGCACTTCCCTTATTTCATCAATAGTTTTTAGAAACATTTTATGACAGTGTTTTTTTTGTACCGGCACCGGTATCAAGAGTGGTTAAAATGGTATTTCCAAAGCGAAGCTGCACATCCTTAACGCCGTTAAACTGAAGCATAGCTTCAAGCGGATCGAGGATATTCTGACGGTCGAGCCAAGCGTTGGCAATATTCACCAGGAAAGCTTCACGGATATTACTTCCGCCCTGGTTACCTGCATAGGTTCCACCGGGCATACCTGCGCCGAGAACGTTAGGGTTTATCATAAGGCTGAAAAGGATCTCACTATTTGCAGCTGCAGAAGTAACCAGCTTATCACCCTCCTTGTATTTGTTGTCCAATGGAGTGATGATCCACTGCTCTTCAACTTTTCCATTATTTGGATTTACCTCAAAAAACGTAAAAATGGGTTTATCTGCATTTTCTGTTCCGCAAAGGTTCGTTTCTATGCTGTCCATATATTCCTGAATTGCAGCCTGTCGGGAAGCAGTATCCTTAAAATCAGCTTCCGGGAATTTTTTATCCCAGAAAGCATAAGGAATTTGCACATGCCATTTCCAGTTTATCTGATTTTCGTATGCTTTTTTCAGGAATTTAGGAACCACCATAGCGATATCAACCCATCCGGCTAAGTAAGCAGAATACCAGGCAGGCTCAGGGTAATAGTCGTTGTTACTCCATGAATCTTTAATGGCAAACACAAATGATTTGCCTTTCACTTTTCCACCCATACGACGGCGATCCAAATCAGTATACGGATCAAAATCATCCAACAGATCAAAAGCTTCAAACTCGGTACCAGGAAAATCCGGGAACTTTCCGGAAACGATGCACTTTTCGATAACACCATTTTTAGCTACTGTATACCGGCTATATAGGGCATTGATAACTTCAATTCCATTTATGGTTTTTCCTTCCGAATCAGGAATCAGGTGAACATTTGCACAGCCGAACTTGAGGTAATCGCGCAGTGCTTTTTCCAGGTAACGGCGCACCATCCTTCCCTGGCAGAAGTTAATCAACTCATTATCGTTGATCACTTCCAGTATTTCACTTCCATTGCTTTCATAACCTGTAACCCGAGCAGGAAATATTCCCTGACCCATGGTAAAGTTTCGGGTAAACTTCAGGCCAGTGCTAAGTACGCCAACCCGTTTAATGATATCGTTGGATTTGGTAGGGAAATCGTTCAAATCACCCCAGGAACTGAGGGTATATTCGTTTACAGAAGTAGTATCATAAATATAGATAATGCTCTTCGACGCTTCAGGGCGTTTCTCTGCACCATTGCTTTTCGCCGATGGTATCGGCGCTCCTGTGGTAGTAACGAAAGTTTTATCGCCGTAAGCCATAAGCGGAACGCCATGTTTATTGAATTGGATTTTTGTCATAGTATTACACGTTTTCCATTCCACTCAGTAATGTTATCAATCCTGACCGGATAAATATGACCGATTGGATCCAACTCACTGTTAACCGGACGGATGCCACGCATCCGGCTTTCAGCCACATCCCAGTTCAATCCGGTAGCGACAGCCCTGGGCAGGAATACAGATTCACCATTTATCTTAATGAAGCGAATTGCGAAAGCAACCTGTTTTCCTTTCGGGTCACTTTTGATATCATATTCCCGAAGCATATCAGCCCTTCTAATTTTTAGCATGGTTTCTGTTTTTCTGACAAACTTATACATCCACAAGTATTTGCGAAAGGACAAAAAAAATCCCGACAGTTAGCCGGGATTTTGGAAATGAGAAGTAAGTTATATGTTAAATATTATTGATTTTCTTTTAGCTCTATATGATAACCAACAGCATCAGCCAGTTCGATGAAATTATCTAATAGTGGAGAATATTTACCGGCAAACATGCGGTTAACATTGGATTGAATGAATCCTGTTTTATCTGCAATCTGCTGTTCTGTTATTCCTTTTTCTTTCGCAAGTTCGTTTAACTTGTTCAGCAGTATTCGTGTTTCTTCCTGATATTTTTCGTCTCCCATGGGGTATATTATAAGTTGAACTTTCGGGTATAAAGATAAGCAAATAAGACGTATCTGAAACTGGTTTGAATCTTTAAGGATGGACTGATTTTTTAGGAAGTCACAATGAATGACTTATATAAAGACTCAATAATATATGTTACCTCCTGAGCATATGTAAAAGGAACACCAAATACAAGAATGGTCAAAGTAAAATAATTCTAATTTTGATACTGATCATACTGTCGGAATTTTGTCTAATTAATTTGAACAAATATATTGATATATCACTAATAATTTTATTGAAAATGAAAACTTGAAGTTTATTTCTTGCTTAAACTTCATTTGGGCTTTATATGATACAAAACAAATCGCTTTAGATTTCAATCTATTAATAATAAGAAAAACTAATAGAGAAAAAATAAGAAGAGATTGATTTCTCTGGGATAGTTATGGTTAGGATCGGATTTTATTAAAATGCCTCTGCAAAGTTTATATAGTATCCATTTATACCTCCCTGACCGAATCC
>CAZVKW010000218.1:1655-3451 GCA_964627945.1 uncultured Lentimicrobiaceae bacterium | reverse complement strand
CTTTTAGCCTGGTAAAAGATGGTAAATTGCTCGCAGACCATTACATCAGCAAAACTAGATTTGAAAACATACTGAGACAAGTAGTAAAAAATCAGAATAAATAAGGCATACAGCACCATTTTAAATGGGCTGTTTCTTTGGCTAAAAATGATAGAATTATCACCACCAAGAAGGTAGTTTCTTACGCTTTTCGGCAAATTAAGCCCTCAGGATTTCAAACTGCCCGTTCGAAAGCAAACGAATGATCGTGGAGGCTTTCGGGATGCTGAGTTCATCCTGATACAAACCAACAACATGATCAACCGATGCGATGATTTCGGGTGAAACCTGGCTGAACGACAATGGCGTAGGCTCGCCCGAGATATTGGCTGAGGTTGAAGCAATGGCCACACCGAGGTTCCTGACAACTTCCTGGCAAAATTCACTTCTTGTCACCCGAATGCAGACTGTGCCATCTGGGCCAATGGCATTTTTGGCAAGATTCATCGCTCCGGGAAACACAATGCTGATCGGGTTGGCAGCATTTTTAATCAGATCATAGGCAACCGGCGGAACATCTTTCACATAATTAGTGAGGCTTTCCACGCTGTCGATGAGTGTGATAAGGCTTTTGTTTTCGCTCCTTTTTTTGATTTTAAAGATGCGTTCCACAGCTTTTGCATTGGTCGCATCACATCCCAGACCCCAGATTGTGTCAGTAGGGTAGAGGATTACCTTGCCTTTGCGGAGGAATTCAACGGCAAGCTTTATTTCTTCTTCAAATTCGAAAATATTCATAGTCTGTTGATCAATTCCTGGGTATTAATTGTTGATGCACAACGGAAATGTTTTTCCGGACACTGGTTCCAGCCATGCAGTCCGCAGGGCCGGCAGGCAAGTTTTTCATTAGTTTGCACGATCACGGCATTATCTGCCAGTGGTCCGAAACCGAATTCGGGAACAGTTGAGCAGTAAATAGCTGTCATTCTGGCATTTACAGCGCTGCAAAGATGCAGCGGAGCCGAATCGTTTACATAATTCATTTTTGCATCCTGCATCAGTGCAGCCGATTCGGGCAGATTCAGTCTCCCGGCCAGACTCAATATCTCAGGCTGGCCTGAGCCGATAATAATCCTTTCACACAAAGCAGCATCGGCTCGTGAACCAAGCAAATAAACTTTCAGATCACCAGAGATAGCCTGTAAAAAATTGATCCATTGATCTTCTGGAAATTGTTTTGTAAACCACAGTGAGGCCGGAGCAATACATATATAAGGCTCTGTTTTATAAATACTTACCTTTTCGAAATGCTTTTTCGACGGATAAAGTCGGGGATTTGCTTTTACAGTTCCGGTAATGCTTTCGATAAGTTTCAGGTTGCGTTCGGCTTCGTGTACGTGGCTGTGACCCAGTCCGATATCGTGTTTCACCTTGATTGAGAACAAGGTACTGAACGGATTTTTATCGAATCCAATGCTGGTTTTGGCCCCTGTCAAAACAGTAATCAATCCTGTCGATCCAAAACGTTGCACATTGATCACCCAGTCGTATTTTTCTTTTCTGAACTGCCGGATCAAAGCAAAAAGATTCAGGTATTTGCGTTTATTCTTTTCCCAGGTAAAAACCTGATTCAGATACGGATGCTCTTCAAAGAGGTTTTCGTAGCCTTTTTTAATCAGTAAATCAATTCTAAAAGTGGCGTCAAACTGATGCAGGGCTTCGGCTACGGGTGTCACAAGAATCACATCGCCGATAGATGCTGTTTGGATGATCAGAATTTTCTTTGCCATGTTGGTCGCAAAATTAACATAATTCAA
>CAZVKW010000218.1:0-1555 GCA_964627945.1 uncultured Lentimicrobiaceae bacterium | reverse complement strand
AAAACAAGCGGCCGCACCGTATGAAAGAAACAAAACGGCGGAAAACCTAAACCGCCATTATCTTATGATGACTTTTGTCATGCTATCGCCTGTCTGAAGCAGATATAATCCTGATGGAAGCAATGCAGTATTCAGATTCATTTTGATATCAAGATGGTTCATCGTAGTTTCATATACAAGTTGCATCCTGAGATCGAAAATGCGGATGCTGATATCATTTCTAAGTAAAGTTGCTGTTTCAATTGTCACATATTCATCGGCCGGATTGGGGTAAACCAGAAATTGTGAGGCAGAGAAACTGACTACTGACTGTGAGTTACAATTGGAAGCATTGAATGTATGCTCAGTATAAAAACCAAAACTCCCGGTTCCATCCGGACAACGGCCAGAACTTACATCGGTGGTCTGGACACCAAAACTAATGCTGTCGAGCACTGTTCCTGATGCGTTTGAGATCATGATTTGCTCTCCTGTTGCCGAAAGTTTGAAACTTGTATGGATATATTCAGTAGTCGAAGCGTCTCCATCGGCCCAAACAATAATAAAGCCTTTCGCCGGGATCGAAAATCCGGCGGGAACAAGAAATTTCATTGGGTCGGCATAATCATCTGAAAGATAATATCCTTCCAGATTGATGGCTGCATCAGTATTGTTGTAAAACTCGATCCAGTCAGGATATGCGCCGGATTCGTCCTGTTCGGAAGCGCTGTTGGATGCAAGAAATTCATTCACCGAAATGTCTCCCGGAACGGCATACTTTGTTCCTTCTTTACCTTCACCATCAGCAAAGGCCGAAGGAGCTGAAGCAAGCAATAAAATTCCAAGAAGTGTAAAAACCAGATTTTTCATAGATTCTGTTTTATGGGTACAATATTAAGGACGATTAGAAATGCTGCGTAAAATTATCGACAAACAAGCGTAAATGAAAGAAGTTTGGCCTTTTTATTTCGGTGGGCAATGTTTGCCTGGATAAGATTGATTTTTACATCACAAAATTCACCCATTTGTTTGGGTTGGGAAATCGGTTGTTTCAGTCACGGATTTTACCGTTTGGGTTAGTTTTCAGCTGCTTCACCTATTATCGTGGGCTAGTTTTGCCGAAGATAATCGAAACAAAAATGAAAAATCAAATATTAAGCTGTCTGATATTCCTGCTTTCAATCACTTCGGTGATGGCACAACAGGAATCTTCGGATATCAAAACAAAACGTTTTACACTGGAAGAGTGTATTGCCTTCAGACTCGAAAACAATCTGATATCAAGCCGGTTCATGCGTATTCACCACTCATTCATCAACTCACTGGATAAAATCACAAGCATCGAAAAAGGGCAGCTTATTATCGCAGGTGATCGCTGTATCACCATTGCCGACCTGTATAAAGACAAATTTCAGTCTTATCTGAATGCTATGATTTCATAAATCATTGCTCGCATTATTTTTATTTTTCCTGTCGGACAAAACAGGCTGTTTATCAAGCCACTACAATGATGGATAAAGTGATTTGTATATTTAGTGTATTTCGAGTTCGCAAAATCTGACGAATCCATCTACAA
>CAZVKW010000217.1:422-3505 GCA_964627945.1 uncultured Lentimicrobiaceae bacterium | reverse complement strand
TACATATACTGAATATTGCCCAGAAACACCATGGCTACCGGTGTTTCACCAATCGAATCGGCCAGATGATAGGCTTTCCGATAATAATTCATGGCTTCAATATCTTCATTCTTTGCTTCATAAATATTGGCAATCCCATTATATGTTCGGGCCAATCCGCTGTAAATCCCTTTCGCCATGCAAACATCCTTCACCTGCTGATACATGCTCATGGCTTTTGTAAATTCTTTTCTGTCGAAATACAGATTGGCAAGGTTAAATTGTACCGATATGATTTCAAAAAGGCTTTTTTCTGAATGATGAAACTGAAGGGCCTTATTAAAGTAATATTCTGAACTGTCGGAACTTAGCTGCCGATAATGAATTCCCAAATTGTTTAAGGTTGAGATGATATTTACAGTGTCGTTTCGTTGCTCTGAAAAATCAAGGGCCTTCCTGAAATAAAACAAGGTTTTTTCATGATCGTCAGTAGCTTCATAATTGTTTGCAATATTATTGTAAACGGCTCCAAGTGCCTTTTTAATCCCCAGTTTCTCGAACAATCCGGTGGCCTGAATCAAATGAATCTGTGCCTGCTGATAATCACCGTTAAAACTTAAGAGGTTTCCATACAGATTATGTGCGCGGGCTATCTGATATTCATTTCCAATGCTTTCGGTCAGTGTGAGACCTTCTTTCAGATATTTACCGGCCAGAAAATATTTTCCATCATCGGTAAACTGCTGCCCAAGCCATAAATCGGCATAGGCCTGAATGTTTTTGTGATTCGAAACAATGGCCTGATCGCGTGCATTTAAAAAGGTATTATAGGCCGAATCACTTTGACCAAGCGCCAGATAGATATCAGCATTTAACTGGAGCCATTCTGTTTTTACAGATTCTTCGACAGGAAATTCTTTTAAAAGTTTGAAAGCTGAATCGGTGTATTGGAGCGCGAGAGCGGCTTGGTCATGAAGAAATGAAGTGGCTTTGGTCTTGTATTGTAGAAGTTTCGCAGTGTTCGTAGCCGGGCTTTTTTCGTCCTTACAAGATGAAAGAATGATCATCGTTGTACTGATGATCATTACGATAAGCCTTAAATGCATAAAACGAATTCTATTCATAGTCAACGATCTCATCTCATTTCTATCGACAAAGATAATTTTGTCGTCGATAATAAGAGAATAAATATTTCACTAAGTCTTCAAAATAAACTTCATTTTCGTGTTTTCCAGATGACAAATATGAAAAAGAGACCATTGTATTTTGCTATTACTTTGTTCGTGACTTCTCTGTACCTTCTTCGTATATTCTTCTGTTTTTTGCTCATTTATTCAAAGAAGATCGGAATTAATTCAGAAGAATACATATATTTGAAACGATTTCTTCTCATTAAAAACGTCATGTTATGGCCCGAATCAAAGGAAATAATCTGAACAGTCCGTTTACCGGCAGAATTGGAAATATCGTCGGATGCAAATGGAAGGACACATATTACATCCGAATGCGCCCGGCATCTGTTAAGCATCCCAATACGGTAGCTCAGCTGGCACAGCGTATGCGTTTTATGAAATCGCAGGAGTTTTTGCTTCCGCTGAAGGAGTTTCTTCGGTTGGGATTTGGTGCGTATAGCTCCGACAAATCGCCTTACAACGCAGCCATGTCATACACCATGAAAAATTCTCTTACAGGGGATTATCCCGATATTAGGGTTGATCCTGCAATGGTTCTGGTAAGCAGGGGGAAATTAGGATGTTGTGAAAATGCTTCCGCACAAATCACTGATTTAGGGCAAATTCATTTTAGCTGGAGCACGAATCTTCCGGATAATTCAGCAAAAACCAATGACAGAGTTATCCTTGTACTGCGAAGTCTGGATGATTCAAAAGCAATGTATAAACTGGATGCAGCATTAAGGTCAGAAGGGAGTGTTTTTCTTACCCAGTCAGGATTCAAAGCCAGCACTATTGCCTGCTATCTGCTGTTTGTCAAACCTTCCGTATTATTGGGTGGTTTTGGCGAAAAAGATATTTCAGACAGTATTTATTGTGCGACAATTCAATTGTCTGAATGATTCAATTGGATAAATAATATCGATCTGGTATCTGTAATTGTTCTATCAATTGGACTATAACAGCTAAAATCAGTATTAGACCAGATTTCATCGGATTATCTTAGCAAAAGCTTTATTGTCTTTTTCATAAAATTCAAGACTTAAATGTTGATAGCATCTTTAATCAGTTCATGAAGTTTTTTCTGGTGATGATTCAATTCATTTCCAGATCAATTTTTCTCTCGAATGTTTCGAGTGATTTCAGATGCTCCTCCATCAGAAAATCCATACTACCAAAGAGTTTCATTAGTATAGCTGTTTCAATGATATATGTTTGACCCGAAACAATCTCATGAAAAGAAGAATACGGCCATTCAGAAAAATCCTTACAAAAACCATGATGTACCGGATTCCGATGAACGTATGCTACCGCTTTCATGAAATAATCTTTATCTGTGATCATTTCGCGTTTGAAGTTTTTAATGAAAAGCGACCCTTTGCGCTGATATACCTTATTAAACGATTGCGTATAGCAACTGAACAGATTTGCAAATTGTTTTGATATGAATTTGGTAATTTGATCATCGTCTATTCGAATTTGAATACCATTTCCAAAGTTTGAAACTTTGGAAATGGTATTTTCGAATTTATTATCTTTTATTCGGATTAATTCTTCGATGATGATCTGCTTTCTTATCCTGATCACAAAATGAAAGTGGTTCGGCATCAGGCAGTAAGCATATGTTTCGGCAATGGGGCTAATATACATGGCATATTTTTCCAGAAAATAATGATAATTTGCCTCATGTAGAAACAGGTTTTCAAAACCATTGGCATGGTTAAAGATATGATATGTGAAATCAGTCTTTAATAGTTCCATTTGTCAAAAACAACAAATTACAAATCTATCACGCTTACTATTTTTCAGAAATTAAATACATCAATTCGTTCAAAACTTAGTTATTTATCTGATTAAATGTTAATTAAATAAAAGTTCAATAGTTTAAAATAATTGGAACCAAATATACCAACATTTGCTCCTAATTCTCCT
>CAZVKW010000217.1:0-412 GCA_964627945.1 uncultured Lentimicrobiaceae bacterium | reverse complement strand
ATTCATATTTTCAATTTTCATTAACCAATTAACTACTTTAATTATGACGATCCCTATGTTTTTAACCTTACATACAAAAATAGTTCCTGAAGCCTTAGCTGAATCAAAGGTAAGATATAGCTTAATAAATGTAGCAATGATTTTATGATTGAGATTATCAATTACAGCAGAGTATACCTTCGCGAATTAATTTCTTTCAGTCAGGCTGTTACAGCCATTTTGGCGAACAAGGTTTCCTGCTTCAGTTTGTATTACACTGGTTGCTATTTATAGCAAATATTCTCCCGCTTTCAAGGATGACTTTATCAAGCAAATCCGATTTCGCTCATTCTACGAATGATTTATGATTATTCTTTAACCTGCTTACAATTTGAATAAAAAAATCCCCAAAGTTCTCACTCAAGGGATTAAA
>CAZVKW010000216.1:0-3560 GCA_964627945.1 uncultured Lentimicrobiaceae bacterium | reverse complement strand
TATAACGTACGTTTTTATTTAATTCATAAGGAAAGACTATGCCTCGTATTAAAATCCTCAACAACAATGATAGTAAGGTGTTTGAAAATCCTCCTCAGTTTAGCGGTGAGGAAAGGAAACAATTTTTTTATTTACCAAATTGGGCGGATGATTTGGTAAAAATTTTTAAAACTCCAACCAATCAAGTCGGTTTTATCTTACAATTTGGTTACTTCAAGGCAACTGGTAGATTTTTTGTCGCTCGAAAGTTTCATCAAAATGATATTGAATTTATAGCCAATCGCTTTGGTTACAATCTTGAAGAACTTGATTTTAGCGGTTACAAAGAGGGAAGTCTTATCAGGCATCAAGAAATAATCCTCGACAATATGGGGGTTCGCAAATTTAGTAGAGCACTTCATAAACTTTTGGTGAAAGAGGCGGGGATTATGGCTTCCAAGCAGATGAAACCCCGCTTCATGTTCCTGTCTTTGATAGACTTTTTGAAATCACAGAAGATAGAAATTCCCGGTTATCATGTTTTTGAAGACATAATTACTGATTCCCTTCGATTTTTTGAAAAATCCCTCATTGAAAAAATTCAAAAGCGTTTATCATCTGAGGAGAAGCAGATTCTTGATCAATTGCTTGAAATTGGAGAGGAATACACGGACGGGGACAAACAAAATTCAAAGATAAAGCGGTATAAACTCACTCTTCTTAAAAAGACCAATCAGTCCACCAAACCGTCTAAAATTAAAGAAAATATTAAGGATCTACAGTGTCTTGAAGGTTTGTTCAAAGAGATCAATCCGGTAATCAGCAGTCTCAATCTGTCATCAGAATTGATTCAATACTATGCTCAAGTAGTGATCAAATCCCAGATTTTTCAGACCAGTCGGAGAGAGGAAAGAAAGTATCTGCTGTTGATCTCTTTCGTGGCTTATCAATACTACCGGCTCAATGATGTCTTGATTGACATATTGATGCAATCCGTTCAGAGCACTTTTAATACAACGGAAAGGGAGCATAAGGATTTTTTTTACCACCAACGGAAAGAAAGAAGTAAAAAATTCAATGCTTTTTCTCAAAAAATAACGGATCATCTAAGCACCGTTGAACAAGCCAAAATTATTCTGGAAGATCAATTGCTATCCTCTGACGCAAAAATTGTGAGGCTACAGATGTTGTTTTCTGAAAAAATAGACAGGGGGTCAGTTCAAATTCAGAATCAGTTATCTCAGCTTGGAACAGAAGCCAATCGGATTACCAAGAACACGGATTACTATGACCTTCTGGAAAGTAACTCAGTAAAACTGCAGAATAGAGTATCTGAAATTGTTAAGAATATTCATTTCGACAGCCAAACATCAAATGCTATCCTGATCCAAGCCATTGAATATTACAAGCAGAAAGACGGCAATTTGGACGATAAAGCTCCGGTTGATTTTATGGATGTCAAAGAACAGAAAATACTAACCGACTCCAATGGAAAATTCAGGGTTTCTCTGTATAAAGTTTTACTGTTTTCCAAGGTTGCGGAGGGTATCCGGTCTGGTGCTTTGAACCTTAAATTTTCCTACAAATACAGAGCGTTTGACGATTACTTGATTCTTCAAGAAGTGTGGGAAAACAATAAAGAAGAGTTACTGAAAAAAGCAGGACTGACAGAGCTTCAAGATTTTATGAAGCTGGTAGAACAGCTCAAAAAGGCTTTACAGGAACAATACCGGGAAACCAATGAGAATGTCATCAACGGAAAAAACAGTTACGCAACAATCAAAGAAAATGGAGATTTAAAGCTCAGAACTCCAAAAAAAGAGCTGGGTATATTTGACAATGCTCTGGATCTTTTCCCCAAAAATCGCTTCATCTCACTGTTTGAAATCCTTTCAACGGTTGAACGGGCTTCCCAATTAACTGATTGCTTTGGCACTGGCAGATCAAACATAATCGGGATAAACCAGCCAATAGAATTTTCTTCGCCGGTATGATCGGTTACGGGTGCAATTTGGGAATTCGGAAAACTGCAAAAATTTCCCGGAATATCAATCAGGCAGAATTAGAAAACACAATTCGATGGTACTTCAGTCATGAGAATATTATACGGGCAAATGACAAGGTATTGAGTTTTCTTGATAAATTACAGCTTCCTAAAATATTCAAGCAGATGCAAGACAAGACCCATACCAGCAGTGACGGACAGAAATTTGGTATCAGTGTTGATTCCCTGAATGCAGGCTATTCCTACAAATATTTCGGGCAAAATCAAGGTGTCAGCGTCTACAGCTTCATTGACGAAAGTCACCGACTCTATTCTTCCACCGTGATCAATCCTGCAGAAAGAGAGGTGGCGTATGTGATTGACGGGCTTATGCATAATGATGTTGTGCAAAGTGATATCCATTCCACTGATACTCACGGATACAGTGAGATGATTTTTGCGGTAACGCACCTGTTGGGGATTTCATTTGCTCCCCGGATCAAAAATTTCAAGAAGCAGCACTTGTACAGCTTTGAAAAACCTTCAGCTTTGAAGGAGCTTGGCTATCATATTTTGCCGGAAAAGAGCCTCGATATCAACCATATAGCCGACCAATGGGATCAAATTTTAAGGTTTATTGCCACGATCAAGCTGAAAGAGACCTCCGCTTCACAGCTTTTCAAACGACTCAGTTCCTACTCCAAACAGCATCCCCTTTACAGGGCTTTGAAGCAGTTTGGGCGGATTATCAAAACTCTTTTCCTACTCAAGTATATTGACGATGTGGAGTTGCGACAAATGATTGAAAAAATGCTGAATAAATTGGAGAGTTCAAACAAGTTTAATAAAGCAGTATTCCATGGCAATAATCAGGAATTCCAGTTTTCCACCAAAGAGGAACAGCTGATTGCGGACGGATGCAGACGCCTCATTGAGAACTCAATTATCTGCTGGAATTACCTGTACCTATCAAAACTAATCAGTGAAGCTGAGACCAACGATCAAAAGAGGAATTTGATCAACACAATCAAAAACGGTTCCGTGGTCGCTTGGCGACATATCAATTTGCAGGGAGAATATGATTTTTCTGAGGAAAAATTGAAGGATTCTATTGAATTTTCACTTCCAGAATTATTGGAGCTGGAAGTGCTTTAAAATGGGAAGTGGATTTTTGGCGTAAAACCTTGGGTGTATTGACATTTGATAAAATCCTATGACAGATTTCGTCCCAATGTTTAATTACACCCAACATGGTATGGGATGTCGCTTGCCTGCGCCATTGTGAGATTACCATGATTCATTGCCTGGCGATGATAACAGCCATCAAACTGTCCTGACAGCAATTTGTTTAACATAGCGTGGTTGAAGCGGCGTCAAGGCTGAAAGAAAATGGCATTGATCATTGACAAAACGGAGTACATCTGCGACATCGCAAAAGGCCATTTGATCATAAAATCTTTCCTGTCGCAGCTTGTCGTTATTGGCCTTGGGTCGGTGCCATGTAAGTTTTTTTTCTGAAGATCATATTCCAAGTGTTTCAGCTTCCCTTGGCACAGCCATTGTTGAATGCCATTGCCTGAGAATGCAATTCATCCGC
>CAZVKW010000215.1:0-3586 GCA_964627945.1 uncultured Lentimicrobiaceae bacterium | reverse complement strand
GGATTTGATCCTGATGCTACTGTATAACATATGATAGTATCCCACTGCCATGAATAAGTGGTTGGACTGAATATATTCCGTTTCGCAGGTATCACCATATGGTCAGGTTTGAATCCTGACTGCGTTGGGTTGAAATAGCAGCCGACCTGTTCAGGTTTGGAAGGTAGGGTGGCTTTGCGTTGTTGAACCTGGGCTTGTAAATTGCAAGCGAACATGCAAAGAAAACCGATTAGGAGAATTTGTGTTTTCATAAGGGCCCCATTTTGAAAATTATTTGTTCTGTATCAATTTCTCGTTCAGTTTCATGCGATAAGTCAAGAAGACCTTAATGATAAATAATCCATCGATTATTCGCTGACATAACATCATCAGGGATTAAGCTTCAGGAATGGGATGAACTAATGTACAACAACCCATCTCGCATTCATTACAGAACCCCGATTTGAGGTCACCTGAACCAAATAAACACCATCCGGATATTCGGAAGCGTTGAGTTCTATATTATTGACTTTTGGAGAAATGCTAAAATCGCACATTAAATTGCCAGAGACATTGAAGACCTTTACTGCCTTGCTATCATTTATAACTTTTGTTGGCAATGTTAAAAGTGCTGTAGTGTTTGATGGATTCGGGGTAATGTTGATACGAAGAGTTTCACCAGGAATGAAGTCGGTTGATGTTAAAACTTCGGTAAATTTAAAGATACTGCTGTCGGGTAGATTGGTTCCCCCTAACCAGCCTGTACTAGCGTCTTTGAAAAATATTTTGTTATTTGAATTAGTAACAGAATCAAGCAATGTAACCGTATTAAAAAAATCATGTGTATAATAAATATATGATTTGCTGAGCGAATAATTGAGACTGGTGGCCAACACAAATCCCCCATTAATCCCATCAATACGGCTTATTGCGGAATTTGAAGTATTTGAAGTATTCGGAAGAATGGAAAAAGGGTTCCAGGTTGCACCCCCATCATCTGTCTTATAGTAGCTGAAATTCAATAGATACGGTGATGGAGTTAAATAAAAGATCCCATGCAGCTGATCGCTGAAACAGACATTGCCATATTGAAAACCACCCAATGAATTTACGTCAGAGACTGTCCAGGTATGTCCCCGGTCAATGGACTTAAAACATCTTCCATTGCTGGAAGGAAACCAGATTGTATTGCCTATTGTGCTGAACACCTTGCCACCAAGAGCCGATTCATTCGGAAGTATCGGAGGGATATTTGATTGGGAAACGCGACTCCAGGTATCCCCTCCGTCGTCAGAAAGTTGTATGTCAAGGTACCCGTTTACTGGATCACCGACTGCAATTAGAGTATCATTCCCAAACAAGTGGATAAAATCGCCCCAGCTGCCGTTGAATTCAGTTGTGGTTTTTTTGGCCCATGTAGTCCCACCGTCGGAGGTTTTCCAGATATCACTATTACCGGTCGGAGTATCCACAAAATAATAGCAAACATCCTCAGATTGTGCTTCTACATCCGGTAAAAACCGGACTCCTGTCGCAGGAATCTGGAAAAACTGCCAAGTGTTTCCTCCATCTGATGTTTTTACAGCCTGATAGTAAGACTGAACTAATGCAGCTGTATTTCGCTTTATTGTGGCTACCCATAAATGATTCTGATCTACGATCGACATGGATTCCGGAGAATAAAAATACCCATCATTGGGATATGCCAGTGGCATACGGACGAATTGGCCTTCAACTGAATGCATAACGAGACCAAAGAGGGTCAGAAAGATAAGCTTTTTCATATCATTCTATTTTTTTGTTTAGAACGTTGCAGCTAAGTCCTTTTGCGGTAGTTACGGGTTTACGCTGGCAACCCCGATAGAAGGCAGCATGGGGCTTAGTTGCTGTGTTGTGCCCAGTTATTTTTAATTTATTTATCCCGGATTATGCTTCAGGAATGAAATAAACTAATGCACAACAACCCATCTCGCATTCATGACAGAACCCCGATTTGAGGTCACTTGAACAAAATAAACTCCATCCGGATATTCTGAAGCGTCAAGTTCAATCTTATTGACCTTTGGAGAAATACGATAATCGCACATTAAACTACCAGAAACATTGAATACCTTCAGCACTTTACTTTCATTTGTAAGTTTTGATGGCAATGTCATTAATGTCTTGTTGTTTGATGGATTCGGGGTAATGTTGATACGAAGAGTTTCACCAGGTCCGGGTCCTATTGATGTTAAAACATCGGTAAATTTAAAGATACTGCTGTCGGGTAGATTGCTTCCCCCCAGCCAGCCCGTACTAGCGTCTTTAAAAAATATTCTGTTATTTGAATTAGTGACGGAATCAAGCAAGGTCATCGTGTTAAAAAAATCATGTGTATAATAAATATATGATTTGCCGAGGGAATAGGTAAAACTAGTTGCCAACACAAACCCCCCAATAATTCCATCAATACGGCTTATTACGGAATTGGAAGTGTTCTGAAGAAGGGAGATGGGGCTCCAGGTTGTACCCCCATCATCCGTTTTATAGAAGCTGTAATTCAAGAGATACGGTGATGATGTTAAATAAAAAATCCCATGCAACTGATCACTGAAACAGACATTGCCATTTTGAAAACCACCTGCTGAATTTACGTCGGAGACAGTCCAGTGAAGTCCCCGGTCAATGGATTTAAAACATCTTCCCTTGTATGAAGGAAACCACATTGTATTCCCTATGACGCTGAACGACTTGCCACCACAGCCCTCTTCACCCGGAAGGATCGGAGGGATATTTGATTGGGGAACCCGGCTCCAAGTATCTCCTCCGTCGTTAGAAAGCTGTATGTTAAAGTACCCGTTTTCAGGATCGCCGACTGCAATTAAAGTATCATTACTAAATAGGTGGATAAAATCGCCATAACTGCCGTCGAATTCTGACGTGGTTTTTTTTGCCCATGTAGTCCCACCATCGGTGGTTTTCCAGATCTCACTAAAAGGGTTAGCATGAGTATCCACAAAATAATAGCAAACATCCTCAGATTGTGCTTCTACATCCGGTAAAAACCGGACTCCTGTCGCAGGAATCTGGAAAAACTGCCAAGTGTTTCCTCCATCTGATGTTTTTACAGCCTGATAGTAAGACTGAACTAATGCAGCTGTATTTCGCTTTATTGTGGCTACCCATAAATGATTCTGATCTACGATCGACATGGATTCCGGAGAATAAAAATACCCATCGTTGGGATATGCCAGTGGTTTACGGACGAATTGGCCTTCAACAGAGTAAATATTGAGAATTAAGAAAGCCAGAATGATTAGTTTTTTCATATTGTTAGATTTTCCGGTTATAACTACTGATTGGCTTAATATATAACTGTAAATATATGACAAAAAGTGAAAAGTTATTCTCTTAACAGTAAAAATATCTAATATTTTGCCTGGAAATAAAAAACCCTGCCATCACTGACAGGGTTTCACACACACTTACCTGAAAACAATCTTTTACCAGGAGGCAGAAGTTGGATCATACACAATGGCACCGGAGAAAACAGCCAGTGGCTTGCTCTGTTTTGAAGTGAACACAATCTCATGACCTCTCTCCTTTTCAACTGAGCTGCCCCACTTGG
>CAZVKW010000214.1:0-3691 GCA_964627945.1 uncultured Lentimicrobiaceae bacterium | reverse complement strand
CTACGATTTGTCCGGAGGTTGGAATTTAGTGCCGGTAATTCACAATACTCCTGTTAATCTGGTAACTTTGTTTTCAGGTACCAGCCTGATTATTGCAAAGGATGTCGCCGGCACTGGTGTCTACTGGCCGGCTTATGGAATCAATACGTTGGGTCACCTTTTGCCGGGAAGAGCCTATTATGCATTGATGGGTTCACCGGGTTCGATCAACTTCCCTCTATATTCTAAAGATGACTGGTCGGGTAGCTATCCCGAGGTGAAGTTCCCGTCAACCCCATGGAATGATGTGAGTGTATCACCTTCATCGCATCTCATTGTCGTTGAAGCCGATGGAATGACCATTCTGAAGCCGGGTGATGTCATCGGTGTTTTCTCACCGCAGGGAGTTTGTTTTGGGGTGACTGAAATGACCGAAATTGAAACCAATTTAATACTTACTGCATTTTCTAACGATCCTTATACTTCTTACAAAGATGGCTTTGATGAAATGGAACTTATGTCATACAAAGTTTACCGTCCATCCACCGGCGAAACCTTCGATGTGGAAGTGGAATATAATCTGCAATTGCCTCAAACCGGCTATTTCACCGGCGAGGGATTGTCGGCAATCAGGAACATAACCACTTTAAACGGTGGAACTGACGACAATTTTGCCAACGGACTGTTCATCTATCCAAACCCAACAAACGGGATTGTAACAGTTGGTGGAATTACCGGAATTGAGGAGATTCTTGTGATATCAGTTGATGGTTCAGTCGTGATGCGTTTTACGCCAAAATCAGAAGGCAACCAGGTTCTTGATCTTTCAGATTTGAAGGCTGGTTTTTACCAGGTTCAGATTCAGACCTCGCAGGGTGTTGTTACCCGGAAAGTTGTGAAAGGGCAGTAAGGGTTGGATCAGGATTAGATAAGCCGTTTAATTTCAATTCATGTAACTGCGCTAAGCGGCCCGCCAGACTTCGGCGTGAACTCAGTCGAACGCTGGTGGGCCGCTCGAAACATTGGACAATTTGCAATTGTTCAAATAAAATTAAACCCGGGATATGTTGTATTTTGTTCAATTGCAAAATCAATCCCACAGTTTCTGGAACTAAAATGGCATTGCAAATGCTGCTTAGCCAGGGGCATTGCATTTCATGGTTTACCGCCCAGGAACCAGCCAATATGTTGAAATTGAAGCAACCTATGACCTGGCGATGTCTAAACCGGCAATTTTGAAAATGAAGTCTTGTCTATGATCAATGGGCTTAAAGCATCGCCGATTGGCATTGCCAACCTTTTTTCCGTATGGTATCCGGTTATTTCCCAAACCAATCGAAGAAATAGCGTGGATTGAAGGGCTGCAGGATATCATCGAAATTGAACTTATTGACATGCTGGGGAAGATTCTCCAAACCAATGATGTTGATTCACGGGATAAGTTCAGTCTCGATCTGTCAAAATACCAGTCAGGAATCTACCAGGGTCGCATCACCGGTGAAAAAGAAACGACTATCAGAAAGGTGGTAAAAAATGAGATTAATTTTGCATCACTATTGGATCATTCAAAAAAAATCCCTGCAAATAAAAGATCATTTGCAGGGATATTCTTATTATGTACATTGAATCTTTACAACTTTTTAAACCACATGTACCATTCAATCTGTCGAAGTGATGGATCGTTTTTTTCTTTCAGCTTTTCAGCCTCCTTTATTGATGCAGGGCTTGGTATAAGCACTTCTCCGCCCGGTTTCCAATTTGCAGGAGTCAATACATTGTACTTGTCATGTGTTTGTAATGCCAGGAGTGTGCGTTTTATTTCCTCCAGGTTGCGGCCAACAGTTGCAGGATAAAAAAACATCGCCTGAATTGTATTATCAGGATCTATGATAAAAACCCCACGAATGTCACGCGTATCATGTGAGGCTGAATGCAACATTCCATATTTTTTCGAAATTTCAAGCCCTGCATCCGAAATTAACGGAAACTTAATTTTGGAAGTTTTCTTGTCATTATAAGTCAGCGCTTCAATAGACCTGACCCATTCGATGTGGCTATTCAGACCATCAGTCGAAATTACCAGAATAGCAGCATTTAACTTATCAAATTCATCCTGCATGGCTGCCAACTCCAGAATCTCTGAAGTGCAGACCGGTGTAAAATCTGCAGGGTGACTGAAAAGTATTTTCCATTTTGAAAAATAGTCATCAGGGAACTTAATAGATCCGTTTGTAGAATTTGCTTCAAAAGCAGGTGCAGCTTCACCAATCAAAGGAATCCGACTTTCGTCTTTTTGTTGTTGCCCAAAAGCTAAAACTGTCGTCGACAGCAAGAAAAAAATAACCAGATTTTTCATAAGTGTGTGATTTTAAAAATTAACATTAAACATGTTTTCACTACGAAAGAAATCATTTTTAGTTTATAACACTTTTATTGACTTTGAAATTAAAAGCCAATCAAAATCATTTCTTATGACTAACCAAACAAATAATGGCCTAATTAGTTGATAATTAACACATAATTTAACAGAAATTTAACTTTATACCGATTTTTAAAGCATGATCATGCAGATTGGGCGAGCAGAAAAGGTCTGTTTTTACCCTCATCCAGGCTTAAACAGGTAAAAAAAGTTAATAGTCAAGCCATCCGAACTTCTGGAAGAGCGGAATGCTGCAATATCCTGGTATTTATGATGTCGTTGAATTTTATAAATCTAACTCAACGATTGCTGAATCAGTTGGGTTTAATGGCCTTTTTTGATGCTAAATTCAGGCATACGGACATCTTTCATAAATATTGCTTTACCCTCTGTTTCTTTTGGGAATATCAACTTTCATTTCGATGGCCACATCGCCGTTATCAATTACCTTTAAGTAGTAAAAATCATCAGTGTAGGCCGTGGCATCAAACTCAAATTTAAGTTTATGGTCGCCGGGTTTTTCAACCGTGTTCTTGTACAACTCCCTCACCACAATATTATCTTTATCAAACATCGCAATTGTGATCGAACGGTTTTCGTAAAGATTGTACGAAAACTCCCCCGACATCTTGAGTTTGTAGGTTGATGTCGAATAATAATTCCGCTCGTAATCGTCAGGAGCAGGCGGCGGTGGTAGTTCCTGACCTGTTTCATCAGCCACATAGCCGATAAGCTGGCGGGTAAGCACTGTATCGAAACCGGTGATATAATCGATCGGATATTTGCACGATAAAGCCCAGACGGCAGTTTGTGCTTCAAAATTGAAGAGTTCCTCCTTTTCAATTTTCCTTGTTAGTCCAAGCAGACTTGAATCGGCCAGCTTCGAAGGGTGATAAACTGAAGATACGTCGGGTGAAGCATCGTAACTTTCGAGACACATGGCGTAAAGCTGGACTTCCTTTACCTGACCGGGCTTTAAGGCAAGAATTTCTTCCTTTGTCACCACAAAATTCTGATAAGCCGAATCACCGGCTTCCAAAACCAGGCCATTATCAATCTTTACATTCGTAACAGTATTGGAAATATTTTTCACGCTCAGCAACAATGGCCGGATGTAGTGGGTGCTTCCTTCGTTTCCATGAATCGAAAACTGGATGAGCTTTTGCTTTTCAGCCTCCGAAAGGCTGTGGGTTTGCGATTTTCCTGCAAAAGGAAACAAAACGATTACCGAAATGATTAAAATGAATGCTCTCATAAACTTGTTGATTTTGGTTAATAAACGCAGTTAAAGAA
>CAZVKW010000213.1:2776-3744 GCA_964627945.1 uncultured Lentimicrobiaceae bacterium | reverse complement strand
TATATCTTTGTAAGTAGAGATGTCAATTGTAGCCTGAATTTTGTCTATTAAGCCTGATTTTTGTATTTCCGGCATTTTCACAGGATACAATTGTTGGAAAAAATGGAAAATTGCATCTGTGTACTATCGAATCACAGGATAGCAATATGATCTACTTTTCATACCGCAAAGATGGTGTAAATATACAAACACATATACTTAAGTCTGATGTTCAGTCAGTTATGGATCATGATTACGTAATAAAGAAATTGAGTACAGGATCAGTCAGTAACGGGAATTTCTCAGGTTTACGCGTAATGGCCGGATTTTGTACCGCCTTAGGTGATTTTGGATCTAAAGACAGGACTCAGCAGAATTCAGGATTGGCATCCAATGGGTATCATTTTGGTGCTGCAGTTGATCTTGGAATTAATAATTATTTTGGTGTGGAAGTGAAAGGTTTTCTTAATACAAACGAGTTTGTAACGGCAGGAATAGAGGAAGATTTGAGCAACAATATTGGTTATAAAGTTGTCTCAGACATTGTTTATTATCAATCTTACGGTTTTTTATTTGGTCCAACAATGAAAGCTCCAAACGGAAAACTGGCTTTTTCTGTTCATTTGCTGATAGGGTATTCTGTATTGACCCAACCGGAAACAAAATTCGTCATTCCGGGTTTTCGTGATTGGATTAAATTTGAGAAGATCAGTGCTTCTGCCTTGATTACCAATATAGGAGCTGAGTTAATTTACCCCATTAAAAATGATTGGTTCTTAACAGCCGGGATGGATTATTTTATTTCCAGACCTGAATTTGGTAATTTGGTTGTTACCTATTATTATGGAAAACCAGATAATCTGAAACGCGGGAAACAGCCTTATGAAGTACTCACATACTTTTTTGGTGCTGGATACAGATTTTGAATTAACGATTATTGTTTCAAATCTACTTTTTCCATTTCAGGCGTAAGCTGTTGCTCACCACAC
>CAZVKW010000213.1:0-2766 GCA_964627945.1 uncultured Lentimicrobiaceae bacterium | reverse complement strand
AATATGGGAGCTGAGTTAATTTATCCAATTAAAAAGGATTGGATACTATCTGCCGGAATTGACTATTTCGTATCCAATCCTGAATTTGGTAAATTGGTTATATCCTATTACTATAGTCAACCGGATCATGTGGAGCGTGGAAAGCAACCTTATAGTGTTCTAACATATTCGGTTGGAATTGGATTCAGATTTTAATGGTTTGCTGCTTACTTAAACTATTTTTTCCATTTCAAACGCAGACTATTGCTCACCACACTCACACTGCTCAGTGCCATGGCCGCCCCGGCTATCATGGGATTCAGCAGGAATCCGTTGATCGGGAACAGAATACCTGCCGCTATTGGGATTCCAATGATGTTATAGATAAATGCCCAGAAAAGATTCTGGTGTATGGTTGCCACCGTTTGTTTTGAAAGCTGAATGGCAGCCGGGATTTTGGTGAGATCAGATGAAATAATGGTCATTTTCGCTACGTCCATCGCGATATCACTTCCTTTACCCATTGCGATACTTACATCGGCCTGTGCCAGTGCTGTACTATCGTTGATTCCATCACCCACCATCGCAACGATCATCCCTTTTGACTGAAGTTCTTTCACAAATTCGGCCTTTTGATGGGGCAATACCTGAGCTTTGTAGTGGAGAATTCCGGCTTTCTCTGCGATTTTTTTTGCAGAAGATTCATTGTCGCCAGTCAGAAGATACACCTCAATTCTGAGATCTTTTAATTGCTGAATCGCTTGTTTTGATGTTGGTTTAATCGCGTCTTCAATCGCTGCAACGGCAAGAACTTTGACTGCATCCGAAAACCAGATGACAGTTTTCGATTCGTTTTCCCATTCTTCTGCCTTGATCTTCAGAGATTTATCAATCAGAATTTTGTTATTATTCAGGAGTTTTCCGTTTCCGGCATAGTAGGATTTTTGATCGATTTCTGCTCTGATTCCATGTCCGGTTATACTTTCAAAATGTTCCGCTTTCACAGTTAAGGAGCCTTCCAGAAAGTTAACAAGCGCATCTGCCAGCGGATGTTCCGATAGTTTTTCAATGCTGTAGAACAATGATTTACAGCTATCATCCTCATTCAGCCAGGCAATATTTGTTACAATAGGTTTCCCCACTGTAATCGTTCCGGTTTTATCCAAAACGATGGAGTTGACTTTTCTCACAGTTTCCAGACTTTCTGCATCCTTGATAAGAATTCCCTTTTCAGCGCCTTTACCCACTCCAACCATGATGGCGGTTGGGGTTGCAAGTCCGAGCGCACACGGACAAGCGATTACCAATACCGTTATAAGGGCGAGTAATCCCTGACTGAATCCGTTTTCACCTCCCAAGATGAGCCAGATGACAAATGAAAAAACGGCAACTGACATCACAACCGGAACGAAAACTCCGGCTATTTTATCTGCCAGTTTCTGAACTGGAGCCTTACTGCCCTGCGCTTCCTGTACCATGCGGATGATCTGTGCCAGCATGGTTTCAGCACCTATTTTGTCAGCCCTGAACTGAAAACTGCCTTTCTGATTGATGGTTCCAGCAAAAACTTTTTCCTTTTCCTTTTTGAAAACCGGAACAGCCTCACCGGTCAACATGCTTTCATCCACATAAGAGCTGCCCTGAACAACAGTTCCATCGACCGCCACTTTTTCACCGGGTTTGACGAGAATGATATTTCCCTTGAGTACATTTTCAATTGGAGTTTCCGATTGCCGACCATCTTCAAGGATGATCGTAACGGTTTTGGGCTGCAAGCCCATCAGTTTTTTGATGGCAGATGAAGTGTTTCCTTTGGCTTTTTCTTCCAGCATCTTACCCAAAAGGATAAAAGCAATAACAACAGAGGCTGCTTCAAAATATACATGTCCGTGCAAACCTTTTTCCATCCAGTACTCAGGAAACAAGGTATTTACTAGGCTAAACAGATAAGCTACACCGGTGCTAAGCGCAACAAGCGTATCCATATTGGCTGACCTGTGACGCGCTAGCCGGAATGCGTTGATAAAGAAATCCTTACCAAACCAAAGCACAACCGGAGTGGATAAGATCCACATAATCAGATTGGCATACGGCATATCCATGAAAAACATTCCAATGATTACCACCGGAACAGATAAAACAACTGCGCCAATCGTTCTTCGCCTGAGCTGACTGAATTTGTCTTTCTGGAGCTCTTCCATGGCTTCAGGAGGCAGGGTTTCATCAATCAGAAGATCATATCCATTGGACTGAACGGCTTTCCTGAAATTTTCGGTTTGCCCCGTGCCGGGGATAAATTCAATATTGGCCGATGCATTGGCGTAATTCACATTGGCGAACAGAACGCCGGTCTGTTTTTTAAGCGTTTTCTCAACATTGAGTGCGCAGGAAGCACAACTCATTTCGAGAACCGGAAATGACTTTTTGATACTTGGAACAACAAATCCAGCTGAACGGATGATTTGAACCGCTTCCGGAAGGATGGTAGTCCGTCCGTCGTTTTCGAGGAAGATCTTCTTTTGCTTAAGTTCAATTCTCACAGAAAGAATTCCTTCAATATTCTGTAAATCAGCACTTAATTTTCTTCCGGACTGCTCGTTTATCAAACCTTCGACCGGAATGATCAGGGGTATATTTGTTTGTATGCTCATTTTTCAGAATTCAATATCTGTGCAAAAGTACCATTAGTTTTATCAAGGGGCTTTGGTTGCCGGAAGTTCATACGAATAGTAAAAAAAATGCCGATACTTTTTCGTGTACCGGCATTTCAGAATAGTATGACAGCAA
>CAZVKW010000212.1:0-3756 GCA_964627945.1 uncultured Lentimicrobiaceae bacterium | reverse complement strand
TTTATCTGTCCTGGGTAGGTCATTTCTGTCTGGATTTTCCGTGAGAGATCAAATGCAAGTTTATCGGCATCAGCATCAGTAACTTTCTCAGCACCAACAATCACACGTAATTCACGGCCAGCCTGAATAGCATATGTTTTCACTACTCCAGGATAGGAGAGGGCCATCTCTTCGAGTTTCTTCAAACGTTGAATATAAGCTTCAACCACTTCACGGCGGGCACCCGGACGAGCTCCTGAGATAGCATCACACACCTGAACGATAGGCGCGATAAGTGTTTCCATCTCAATTTCATCGTGGTGAGCACCAATTGCGTTGCAGATATCCGGTTTCTCCTTGTATTTCTCAGCAATCTTCATTCCTGATAAAGCATGTGGTAATTCCTGCTCGTTTTCGGCAATCTTTCCAATATCATGCAATAATCCGGCCCGTTTGGCTGCCTTGGTATTGAGGCCAAGTTCAGCCGCCATTGTTGCGCTCAGTTTGGCTACTTCAATAGAGTGTTGTAAAAGGTTTTGTCCGTAAGATGAACGGTATTTCATACGACCAATAATCTTGATCAGTTCAGGATGCATATTGTGAATCCCGAGATCAATTACGGTGCGTTTACCGGTTTCAAGGATTTCCTGTTCAACTTGTTTTTCGGTTTTGTTTACCACTTCTTCGATTCGGGCCGGATGAATACGTCCGTCAGTAACAAGTTTGTGGAGTGAAAGTCTTGCGATTTCGCGGCGTACAGGGTCAAATCCTGAGAGTAAAATCGCGTCCGGACTATCATCAATAATAATTTCAACACCGGTTAGAGCTTCAAGTGCCCTGATGTTGCGACCTTCGCGGCCAATAATACGGCCTTTGATTTCGTCGCTTTCAATATTGAATACAGTTACGGTATTTTCAATCGCGTGCTCACTGGCGGTACGTTGAATGGTCTCAATAACAATCTTTTTGGCAATTGAAGCTGAGGTAAGCTTGGCTTCCTCGGTGATTTCCTTTACCATAACCATGGCTTCTGAAGTTGCTTCATCGCGCATGGCTTCAATCAACTGATCTTTGGCTTCGTTGGCCGTCATTCCCGAAATTGTTTCAAGTTTTCGGGCGTGTTCTTCCTGAATTTTATCAACTTCAGCTTGCTTTTTTGTCAGGATTTCGAGTTGTGTGGTCATGTTGTCTTTCAGTACCTGCATTTCTTTTTGCTTGCGCTGAAATTCTTCATTCTTCTGATTCAGTGATTGTTCTTTCTGCTGTAGACGGTTTTCGGTGCGTGAAATATTGAGATTTTTCTCATTCACCAGTGTTTCGTGTTCTGATTTTAGTTGGAGGAATTTTTCTTTGGCCTGTAGTAATTTTTCTTTTTTAATTACTTCTGCCTGCTGTTTGGCATCCTCGAGCACAGCATCGCTTTTACTCATAATGGCCTTGCGGAGGACCGTTGTTGTCAGCAGTCCGCCTAGCCCGCCACCTGCTACCAACAGTATGGCGTAAATTACAATTTCTCCCATAATTTATGTTTCGGTTTTAGTGATAAAACCCGGAACGAGAAATAAAAAATGCCCGCTAAAATCCTAAGAGTAAGTAAACTCCTCTTTGACACATTTTGGGCGCCAGTCAACGCAAACTTCCAATGTTTTGCTAAGCAAAATCCCGACTTGCGGGTAAGGCCTGTTTTTGTTGTATCTGAGCAATCCCTTTACTATTGTAATGTTGAGTTTACAATCGTTGTTGAATTTAGCGGGCAGTATTTTTATCAAAGAACGATTTTGCAATATTAACGCAAGTTTTCCTCCAAAAGTGCATCGAGACCAATTAGTTTTTTTTCAAGATGATTGTTTTTAAATTCAACATCTGATTCAAAGAGCAGGGTAGATGTGGCGTACTGCAAAGCAGCCATGGCCAGTAAGTCCTGCCGGTCCTTATATGCATATTCTTTGCCATAGGCCTTCAACCGGTCGTTGATTACAGCTGCAGCTTTTCTTACCCTTTCTTCTTCTTCACGGGTAACTATCAGCCTGTAAAACCGGTCTGCGATACTGATATTGATGGTGATTTCCTCCATTTATATATCTATGGCGTTACGTAACTACTTGTTTAATAGAGCAATACATTGGTCAACCTCCCGCACTAATGCTTGAATTACTTTTCTGCTTTCGTCGACTTCTATTTCGCTTCCGAGTGTATTTGTTATTATTCTGTTATTTAATTGTTGCGTTAAATGGTTATTATTTTCTAATAATATTTCTATTTGTTGTTGATATTCAGCGTTTTTCTGTTGTAACTCTTCGTTACTTTTTTTTAATTGCTTGTTTGAATCGATTAGTTTCCTGACTTTGAATTCGATCCCAGCCAAAATTAATCCTATATCTGCCATCGGTCCACTCAAATTTCAATCTGTACAACAAAAATAGCAATAAATCGCCTGTTTTGCAAATTAAGACCGACCTATTTTACGACCAATTTAGCTTTCATAATCTAATTGAAACAATTTACATTTTTAATTCATAGGATATGAGGTGATTAGCTTTGGTTTCAAAATATGTAAAGACAATCCTCGGCTGTTAATTTAGATCAAATCTTTTGTTTCTTTTGATGAAGTACGAGCCGGGAATTTTGTTTGGAAGCATGAAAACGGTTGAATAAAAAAATCCCGGAACATTGTTCCGGGATTTTGGGTGGAGGACGGGATTCGAACCCGCGACCCTCAGAACCACAATCTGATGCTCTAACCAACTGAGCTACGACCACCGTTTGAGGCCGCAAATATAGCTATTATTTCTTTTTTCAAAACACCTGATCAAAAAAATACAATGACAAAGCAAGCATTTTTTTTCGATCACAGTCCTTGTCCGTTTAATCTCAAATCAGCATTTGCTCGACTCATTTCCGTATTTTTGGTTTTTGTTTATGATGAAAAACAGCGAATCATCTTCACCTGCAGCTTTGGCATTCAAAAAATTCCGGCAAAACCCAACCGGAATGGCTTCGCTTATCATCGTCATTCTTGTTTCAATTCTGGCAGCATTTTCATATCTGATAATTCCTGATTTTAGCCCTGATGCGAACCGGCAAATCCTTGAAATCAGTACGCAAAGACCCGGGATTAGCTGCTTATTTCTAAAGGTACCAAAGCAGAATGCTGACTGTGTTACGAACTTGATTGACCGTTGGATTGGTGGAAAACCTGATACAGATACTTATTATCCGATCATGGATTATACTTTCACTGGTGATAGTTTGACGGTTCAGCTGTTTGAAGCTGAATCTGGTATAATTCCTGAGAAACTTGGGTTTAGGCTTGCAGAAGTTATTGGCGATGAAAACTCAATTTCACTTCTCACCGAAGCTGAGAAAAAGGAGCTTGTGGACAAACAATTGGTAATAAAGCATTTTTGGTTTGGAACAGATCAGTTTGGCCGCGATTTGCTGAGTCGTTTGATTTTGGGAAGCAGAATCAGTTTGGCTGTTGGTTTTATTTCGGTTTTCATTTCATTGGTACTCGGTATTTTTCTGGGAAGTATGGCGGGATATTTTCGCGGAAAGATAGATCAACTGATCATGTGGTTTATCAATGTTGTTTGGTCAGTACCAACACTGTTGATGGTGATCGCGATAACATTTGCCCTTGGGAAAGGTTTCTGGCAGGTTTTCGTTGCCGTAGGACTTACGATGTGGGTCGAAGTGGCCCGCGTGGTTCGTGGTCAGTTTATCAGTCTGCGTGAAAAGGAATTTGTCGAAGCCGGTAAAGCTTTGGGATACAGTAGT